>NZ_JBHYIQ010000162.1:0-15853 GCF_042739895.1 Amycolatopsis sp. NPDC059021 | reverse complement strand
GGTGTGACAGCCACCCTCCCCCACCCCCCCCCCCCCGCGCCCCGCCCGAGCCCTGCCGGCCTTCTCTTCCCGGCAGGGCTCACCCGTACCCACCCCACGACGTCAGCTCCGCAGCCCACACCCACTACGCAAGCTACGCGCCCCACTTTCCCCACACAGACAAGGGCGCCCACGCCCGAAGCCCCCCCATAACGGGCGGCCGGCATCGGGGGGCGGGGCCCCCTATGCCCTGCCCGACCACGCTGGGTCGAGAGTTGACGCACCGTGGGGGTCTGGGGGCTCGGCCCCCAGAAACAAAAAACACCCGATCACAGTCTGCGCTTACCGCAGACATGACCGGGCGAATCGGGTGGGCCTACCAGGACTTGAACCTGGGACCTCTTCGTTATCAGCGAAGCGCTCTAACCGCCTGAGCTATAGGCCCGTCGAACGAGAAGTAGATTACCGGACGCCCTGAGGCGCCCGGCAACCGGGTCACTCTCGTTCGGACAACGTGACTTCGAGGCCGCCGGCGAGGTCGGCGGACACGTTGTAGATGAAGGCGCTGACCGTGGCCAGCGCGGAGACGAGGACGATGTTGACCGCGCCGAGGATGGCCGCGATCCCGAAGACTCGTCCAGCGCTGATCAGGGGTTCCGACGCCGCGTTGGCGCCTTCGCCGCCGACCAGGGACGAATACGTGCCGTTGAGTTTGTCCCAGACGCCCATGCCGTCGAGGACGGTGTAGAGGACGCCGACGGCGACGAGCCATACGAAGAACATGGCGACGCCGAGGACGAGGGCGAGCTTCAGCACCGACCACGGGTCGAAGCGTTTGATCTGCAGGCTGGCCCGTCGGGGGCCGCGGCCGGGGCGGCGGAGTGCGGTGGGGGCGGGACGGGTGCGGGTGGCCGAGGGCGCCGCGGGCTCGCTGTCGCCCTCGCCGCCGAACAGGCGGCGCGCGGCGGTGCCGGTGACCACGGTCTGGTCGTCGGCGTCGCTCACGCGCCGTCCGTCCTGCTCATGACCCGAGTACAGCACATCGTCCGTGACCAGGCCGCTCGACGCGGGCGCGTCCGGTTCGGCCGCGCCGCTGTCCTTGCCGACCCGCTGCCACGGCGGGCTGGCCGAAGCCCCGTTGGAACCCTGTGCGTCGGGCTTCTCGGATGGTGTCACGAAGAGTCAGTCCTTACCCGTATGGCGGCGCCGCGGTTACTCCGACGCCGTGCTGTCCGTGGATTCTTCTCCTTGCTCACTGCTGTCACCGTTGGCGACGTCCGACGGCTCGTCCGCGTTGCGTGCGACAGCGAGAAGGGTGGTGCCTTCGCCGAGATTCATCAGCCGCACCCCCTTGGTCTGCCTGCCCGCCTTCCGGACGTCCCCGGCCGGCGTGCGGATCACCCCGCCGCTGGAGGTGATGGCGTAGAGCTCGTCGTCTGCGTCGACGATGAGTGCTCCCACCAGCCTGCCACGTTTGCGGTCGTGCTGAATGGTCAGCACGCCCTTGCCGCCGCGCCCCTGCACCGGGTAGTCCTCGATCGGGGTGCGCTTGGCGTAACCGCCGTCGGTGGCGACCAGCAGGAACTTCTCCGGCTTGACGACACTGATGGCGAGCAGCTCGTCGCCGTCGTTGAAGCGCATGCCGAGGACGCCGGATGTGGCACGTCCCATCGGCCGCAGTGCTTCGTCGGTGGCGTGGAACCGGATGGACTGGCCTTCGGCGGACACGAGCAGCAGGTCGTCCTCCGCCGCGGCGAGCACGGCGCCGACGAGTTCGTCCCCTTCGCGCAGGTTGACGGCGATGAGGCCGCCCGCCCGGTTGGAGTCGAAGTCGCTGAGCTTGGTCTTCTTGACCAGTCCGCGCTGGGTGGCGAGCACGAGGTAGGGCGCGACCTCGTAGTTGGGGATCTCGATGACCTGGGCGATCTGCTCGTCCGGCTGGAAGGCGAGCAGGTTGGCGACGTGCTGGCCGCGCGCGTTGCGGTTGGCCTCGGGCAGGTCGTACGCCTTCGCGCGGTACACGCGGCCCTTGTTCGTGAAGAACAGGATCCAGTCGTGCGTGGAGCAGACGAAGAAGTGCTGGACGATGTCGTCCTGCTTCAGCGTCGCGCCCTGGACGCCCTTGCCGCCGCGCTTCTGCGAGCGGTACAGATCCGTTTTCGTCCGCTTGGCGTACCCCGTGCGGGTGATGGTGACGACGACGTCCTCGACGGCGATGAGGTCCTCGATCGAGACGTCGCCGCCGAACGGGATGATCTGGGTCTTGCGGTCGTCGCCGTACTTGTCGACGATCTCCATCAGCTCGTCGCGGATGATCTGCCGCTGCCGCTCGGGCTTGGCGAGGATGTCCTTGAGGTCGGCGATCTCGAGTTCGATCTCGGCCAGCTGATCGATGATGCGCTGCCGTTCGAGGGCGGCCAGGCGACGCAGCTGCATGTCGAGGATCGCGGTGGCCTGGATCTCGTCGATGTCGAGCAGGCTCATCAGGCCGGGCCGGGCCTCGTCGGCAGAGGGCGAACGCCGGATGAGGGCGATGACCTCGTCGAGCATGTCCAGCGCCTTGACCAGACCACGCAGGATGTGGGCGCGTTCCTCGGCCTTGCGCAACCGGTAGCGGGTGCGCCGGACGATGACGTCCATCTGGTGCTTGACGTAGTGCCGGATGATCTGGTCGAGCCGCAGGGTGCGGGGCACCTGGTCGACCAGCGCGAGCATGTTGACGCCGAAGTTCTGCTGCAGCTGGGTGTGCTTGTAGAGGTTGTTCAGCACGACCTGGGCGACCGCGTCCCGCTTGAGCGTGATCACGATGCGCATACCGCGCCGGCTGTTGGTCTCGTCGGCGATGTCGGCGATGCCGGTGAGCTTGCCGTCGCGGACGAGGTTGGCGATGTTCTCGACGAGGTTGTCCGGGTTGACCTGGTAGGGCAGCTCGGTGACGACCAGGATGGTGCGGCCCTTGGCGTCCTCGTCCACCTCGACGACGGCGCGCATCCGGATGGAGCCGCGGCCGGTGCGATAGGCGTCCTCGATCCCGGAGTTGCCGAGGATCAGCGCCTTGGTCGGGAAGTCCGGGCCCTTGATCCGCACCAGCAACGCGGCGAGCAGCTCGTCGTCGGTGGCCTCGGGGTTCTCCAGTGCCCACACGACGCCGTCGGCGACCTCGCGCAGGTTGTGCGGCGGGATGTTGGTCGCCATCCCGACCGCGATCCCGGTACCACCGTTGACCAGCAGGTTCGGGAAACGCGAGGGCAGGACGTCGGGTTCCTGCGTACGGCCGTCGTAGTTGTCGCGGAAATCGACGGTGTCTTCCTCGATGTCGGCCAGCATGTGCATGGCCAACTGCGCGAGGCGCGACTCGGTGTACCGCATGGCGGCCGCGGGGTCGTTGCCCGGCGAGCCGAAGTTGCCCTGCCCGTCGATGAGCGGGTACCGCATCGACCACGGCTGCGCGAGGCGGACCAGCGCGTCGTAGATCGCGGAGTCACCGTGCGGGTGGTAGTTGCCCATCACGTCGCCGACGACGCGGGAGCACTTGTTGTACCCGCGGTCCGGGCGGAAGCCCGAGTCGAACATCGAGTACAGGATCCGGCGCGCGACCGGCTTGAGACCGTCGCGCACGTCCGGCAGCGCACGCGACACGATCACGCTCATCGCGTAGTCGATGTAGGAGCGCTGCATCTCCTGCTGGATGTCGACCGGTTCGATCCGGTCGTGGTCCGGCGCCGGAGGCAAGGTTTCCGTCATGTCGTCCTTCTCGTGTGGACAGTCCTAATCGGACACAAGGCTGAGCGGGCGCGGACGCCCGAGCGGGTTACACGTCGAGGAAGCGCACGTCCTTGGCGTTGCGGGTGATGAAGGAGCGGCGGGCCTCGACGTCCTCGCCCATCAGCACGGAGAACAGCTCGTCCGCCTGGGCGGCGTCGTCCATCGTGACCTGGCCCAGCAGCCGGTTCGCCGGGTCCATGGTGGTCTCCCACAGCTCCTCGGCGTTCATCTCGCCGAGACCCTTGTACCGCTGGATCGCGTCGTCCTTCGGCAGCTTCTTGCCCGCCTCGACACCCGCCTGGATGACGGCGTCGCGCTCGCGGTCGGAGTACGCGTACTCCGGCTCGGACCGCGGCCACTTGATCTTGTACAGCGGCGGCCGCGACAGGAAGACGTGCCCGTGCTCGATCAGCGGTGCCATGAACCGGAACAGCAGGGTGAGCAGCAGCGTGGTGATGTGCTGGCCGTCGACGTCGGCGTCGGCCATCAGCACGATCTTGTGGTAGCGCAGCTTCGAGAGGTCGAACTCGTCGTGGATGCCGGTGCCCAGCGCGGTGATCAGCGACTGGACCTCGGTGTTCTTGAGGACGCGGTCGATGCGGGCCTTCTCGACGTTGATGATCTTGCCGCGGATCGGCAGGATCGCCTGGTACATCGAGTCCCGGCCCTCCTTGGCCGAGCCGCCCGCCGAGTCACCCTCGACGATGTAGAGCTCGCACTCCTCCGGCTTGGTGGAGCGGCAGTCCTTGAGCTTGCCCGGCAGGCCGCCGATGTCGAGCGCGCCCTTGCGGCGGACCAGGTCCCGCGCCTTGCGCGCGGCCATCCGGGCCTGCGCCGAGGAGATCGACTTGTTGATGACCGTCTTGGCCTCGTTGGGATTGCGCTCGAACCAGTCGCTCAGCCACTCGTTCGACGTCGTCTGCACGAACGACTTCGCCTCGCTGTTGCCCAGCTTGGTCTTGGTCTGGCCCTCGAACTGCGGCTCGGACAGCTTGATCGACACGATCGCGGCGAGGCCCTCGCGGACGTCGTCACCGGTGAGGTTCGCGTCCTTCTCCTTGAGGAGCTTCTTCTCGCGCGCGTACGCGTTGACGACGCGGGTGAGCGCGGCGCGGAAGCCCTCTTCGTGGGTGCCGCCCTCATGCGTGTTGATCGTGTTGGCGAAGGTGTAGACCGACGGCGTGAACCCGTTGTTCCACTGCATCGCGACCTCGACCTCGAGGCCGGTGCCCTTGGCGTCGAAGGAGATCACGCTGGGGTGGATCGGGTCCTTGCTGCCGTTGATGTGCTTGACGAAGTCCTCGAGCCCGCCCGGGTAGCAGTAGGTGACCTCCTTGAGGCGCGCCTGCTTGCCCTCGGCGTCGGCCTCGGTCTCCTCGTCGGCGACGCGCTCGTCGCGCAGCGAGATGGTGAGGCCCTTGTTGAGGAACGCCATCTCCTGCAGCCGGCGGGAGATGGTCTCGAAGTTGTACGTGGTGGTCTCGAAGATGTCCGGGTCGGCCCAGAACGTGATCGTGGTGCCGGTGGTGTCGGCCGGGCCGAGGTCCTGCAGTTCGCCGGGTACCTGGTCGGTGTACTCCTGGCGCCAGTTGCGGCCCCGGTACTTGATCTCCGCGAGCAGCTTGGTGGACAGCGCGTTGACGACGGAAACGCCGACGCCGTGCAGACCGCCCGAAACCGCGTAGGAATCGCTGTCGAACTTGCCGCCCGCGTGGAGCACGGTCAGCACGACCTCCAAGGTCGGCTTCTGCTCCTTGGGGTGCATGTCCACCGGGATACCGCGGCCGTCGTCGATGACACGGACGCCGCCATCGGCCAGCAGGGTAACCTCGACCTTGGTCGCGTACCCGGCCATCGCCTCGTCGACGGAGTTGTCCACTACCTCCTGCACCAGGTGGTGGAGGCCGCGCTCGCCGGTGGAACCGATGTACATACCGGGGCGCTTGCGGACCGCTTCGAGGCCTTCGAGCACGGTGATGGACGACGCGTTGTACTCGCTCTTGTTCTCGGTCACCGGCGTGTTGTCTCCTCGTCTCGCGCGAGCGGACACCCGCTCGACACCAGTGTACTTGGCCGCGTTCGCAGACATGCGGCAAGGACACCCCTGGTTTGCTCACAGAGCCACGAAATCGTTCCTAGCAGAGTCTTGACGTTTCAGAGCACTTATGGACGCGTCGTGGGGGAATTCCGGGAGTGTCCGCAACCGGTGTCAGCCGTACGTGTCACGCGGGCCGCGGCCGGGCACGTGCCGTGGCCCCTTCCGCCAGCTGGGTGCCGTCGGGCCCTGGATGCGCATCCGCTTGACGACGCCGTTGCCGACGCCCTTGGCGATCTTGGCCAGGAGCTGGCGTTGCAGGGTGCGCAACTGCATCGCCCACGCGGTCGAGCTGGCCTGGACGGTCAGCTCACCGTCCTTGAGCGACACCGGCTGCGCGTGTTCGGCGACGTTCTCCCCGACCAGGAGAGCCCACTGCCCGAAGACCCTGGCGGAGGAGAGCCGCTCCGCCCATCCGCTGTCGGCGACCAGCCGCGAGGCCAGCCGGCCGAGCGGCTGCGGATCACGCGCGTCGGCACCGGGCCCCGACCAGCGGCGGCGCCGCGGGTTCTGGCCACCGCCGGTCAGCCTGCCTGTGCGTAACCCGGGCGGCCCGCCGCGGGCCTTGGCCTTGGCTTTGGCGGCCTCGAGGGCCGCGTGAGCCAGGTCACGCCCGTTCGGCGCAGCGCCGTTTTCACGCTGCGTACCAGGAGTTTGATCGCCACCTGGGCGAACGCTGGTGTGGGGGATGTCAAGCCCCTCATCCGGCCGTTCGGTCACGCGGGGCGATAACTCCTTCCCGGTGTTATCCACACTGTCCACAGGTTTATCCCCAGAAAGGTGGGTAACTGCTGTGGGGCCGGTCACCCCGCGTGGCCGGATTGATCTTGGATCGGGGCGCTCAGGCACGGTTGACCTCACCATCCGCCACGGAGAACCGGCATCCGTCCAGCTCAGCGGGCACGTCCTCGTCGACGGCGGCGGTCACCAGCACCTGTTCGGCGCCTGCCGCCACCTCCGCGAGCCGCGACCGGCGCTTGCGGTCCAGCTCGGCGAACACATCATCCAGGAGGAGCACCGGCTCCCCGGCTTCGCCACGCAGGAGTTCGTAACTTCCCAAACGCAGCGCGAGGGCGAACGACCACGACTCGCCGTGACTCGCGTATCCCTTCGCCGGCGCCTCACCCAGCACGAGCTCGAGCTCGTCCCGGTGCGGCCCGACCATGCTCACTCCCCGTTCGAGCTCGGCGGACCGAGCCTCGCCCATCGCCGTGAGCAGCACATCCTTGAGTACGTCCGGCTCGGCGCGTACCTCGCCTGGTACCCCGTACCCGGTGGGAAGCGCCTCGCCCAGCGAAGACCGGTACGCGATCTTCGCCGGACGTGAATCCGGCGCGACGCCCATGTATGCCGACGCCGTGTACGGCGCCAGGTCGGCGACGAGGTTGAGCCGCGCGGCCAGTAACTGCGCGCCGGCGACGGCGAGATGGTCGTCCCACACGTCGAGCGTCGACAGCGCGTACGGGTCTTCGCGGCCGGTCCGGCGCTTCCCCGCGGTCTTGAGCAGAGCGTTGCGCTGCTTGAGCACCTTCTCGTAGTCGGCGCGGACACCGGCATACCTCGGCGCGCGCAGCACGAGGAGCTCGTCGAGGAACCGCCGCCGCTCGCTCGGATCACCCCGGACGAGCGCCAGATCCTCCGGCGAGAACAACACCGTGCGCAGGATCCCGAGCACGTCCCGTGGCTTGCCGACCGCACCGCGGTTGACCCTGGCGCGGTTCGCCCGCCCGGCGGTGATCTCCAGCTCGACGGTCAGTTCGCGGTCGTCGTTGACCACCGCGACCCGCACCAGGGCGCGTTCCTGGCCGTGCCGGATCAGCGGGGCGTCCGTCGCGACGCGGTGCGAGCCCAGCGTCGCGACGTAGCCGATCGCCTCCAGCAGGTTCGTCTTCCCCCGGCCGTTCTGGCCGACCAGCACGGTCGGCCCCGGTTCCAGCGCGAGATCGGCCTGCTCCCAGGACCGGAAGTCGGTGACCTGGAGGTGTCTCAGGTACAAAACTCCCCAGACCTAGCCGCCGACCTTCTTCACGGCGTGGCCGCCGAACTGGTTGCGCAGCGCGGCCACCGCCCGCATCGCGGGCGACTGCTGTTGCCGCGAGGCGAAACGCGCGAACAGCGCGGCGGAGAGGACCGGCGCCGGGACGGCGTGGTCGATCGCCTCCTCCAGCGTCCACCGGCCCTCGCCGGAATCCTCGACGTAGCCTTCGAGGTCGTCCAGCTCCGGGTCTTCGTCGAGTGCGCGCACGAGCAGGTCGAGTAGCCACGAGCGGACGACGGTCCCCCGCTGCCAGCCCTTGATCACCGCGGGGACGTCCTCGACGACCTTCGCGGCTTCGAGCAGTTCGAAGCCTTCGGCGAAGGCCTGCATCATGCCGTACTCGATGCCGTTGTGGATCATCTTCGCGTAGTGCCCGGCCCCGATGGCGCCCGCGTGCGAGAAGCCCTCCTCGCGCGGGCCCTCCGGACGCAGCGCGTCGAAGATCGGCATCGCGCGGGCGACGTCGGCGGCCGCGCCACCGACCATCAGGCCGTAGCCGTTGTCCTTGCCCCACACCCCACCGGAGACCCCGCAGTCGAGGTACCCGATCTTCTTCGCGGCGAGGAGGTCGGCGTTGAGCTTGTCGTCGGTGTACTTCGAGTTGCCGCCGTCGATCACGAGGTCGCCCTCGGACAGCAGCTCGCCCAGCTCGGTGATCGTCTGCCGCGTCGGGTCGCCGGCGGGCACCATCACCCATACGATCCTCGGACCGTCCAGTTTGGACACCAGATCGGCGAGCGACGTCGAGTCGGTCACCTCGGGGTTGCGGTCGTACCCGACGACCTCGTGACCGGCCGCGCGCAGCCGCTCACGCATGTTGAAGCCCATCTTGCCGAGGCCGATCAGTCCCAGCTGAACCATGGAGATCCCCTTACGTACTAACGAAAATCGGGTCAGCCGGGCAGGCGGACCGGCATCAGGAGGTAGAGGTAGCCGCCGACGACGTTGCCCTCGGGGTCGGCGGGCTTGATGAGCGCGGGCCGGTTCGGCGTGGTGAAGGTCAGCTCGGCGCGGTCGGTGTGCAGCGCGCCGAGACCGTCGACCAGGTAGCCGGGGTTGAACGCGATGGTGACCGGCTCGCCCTCGTAGTCGACCTGCAGCTCTTCTTCCGCGCTGCCCTCGTCGTCGCCGCCGGCCGACAGCCGCAGCGAACCGTCCGCGAACTCGAGCCGGACCTGCGTCCCGCGCTCGGCGACGAGCGAGACACGCTTGATCGCCTCGGCGAGAGCGGAGACCTCGATGACCGCCCGCGAGGTGTGGCTGGCGGGGAGCAGCTGCCGGTACGGCGGGAACTCCGCGTCCAGCAGCCGGGTCGTCGTGTAGCGACCGGCGCCGGAAAGGCCGAGCAGACCGTCGCCGCTGGCGAGCGCGAGCCGGACCGTGGCGCCGCTCGCGCCGAGCGTCTTGGCGGCTTCGGCGAGGGTCCGCGCGGGGACGAGCACCGCGGCGTCGGCGAGGCCCTCGGTCGGCTGCCAGGTGAACTCGCGCATCGCGAGCCGGAAGCGGTCGGTGGCCACCAGCGTCAGCTTGTCGCCGGAGATCTCCAGCCGCATACCGGTCAGCATCGGCAGCGTGTCGTCCTTGCCCGCGGCGACGACGACCTGGGTGACGGCCTGGCCGAAGGCGTCGCCGGCGAGTTCACCGGCGAACGCGGGCTGGGACGGCAGCTGCGGGTAGTCCTCGACCGGCATGGTCGGCAGGCTGAAGCGGGCACTGCCGCAGGTGATGGTGGCGCGGGCGCCGTCGACCGAGATCTCGACCGGCTGTGCGGGCAGCGCCTTGGTGATGTCGGCCAGCAGCCTGCCGGAGACGAGCAGACGACCGCCGTCGGCGATCGTGGCGGGGACCCCGACCGTCGCGGAGACCTCGTAGTCGAAGCCGGAGACAGTGAGCGCGTCACCTGCCCCGTCCGCCCCCGCGTCGAGCAGGACACCGCCCAGCACCGGCACCGGAGGCCGGGAGGGGAGGCTTCTCGCCACCCACGCGACGGCGTCGGCGAGCCCGTCACGCTCGACGCGGATCTTCATGCGCGCATCCTTTCGACAGCCGAGCCCCTGCGGCTCGAGAAGGTCGTCGGGGAACGCCTGCACCCGCGCAGGCGACCTCGCCTCTGGTCCTCACCCCTGCGCCAGGACGGCGTTCGACGCGGACCAGGTGCAGGCATCCACGTTAGGCCGTCAACGGGGCGGGCGTCACCTCGGCCTCCCCTTCGCTTTGTCGTCATGTCGACACGGTTCACCGGCTGTCCCCAGATTCGTCCGCCGCCTGTTTTTGTTTTGTTCCCTCCTTAAAAAGATCTAAGGGCAGTAGCAGTAGTAGGCGTTGTGGGTTGTGTGGACAGAGCTCGTTCGCGCAGGTCGTGGCGGGCGAGCGGGTGTGGAGATCCCTGGTGGCGGTTCGGTGGATGAATCGGGCGGCCGGTGGATGGATTCGAGCGGGCCTCGATTCATCCACAGTCACCCCCAGTTGTCCCCAGGTCTATCCCCAGCTGTGCGCCGAGTTGTGCCCAGGGGATGTGCGCGTCCGGCGTGACCCGAATCGCCCGGACGAGTGGCCTCCGCGGCATGTGCATCGCGTGTGGGCAACCTGTGGAATCGATGTGGGCAGCGCTGTGGATTCACTGTGGACTGCTTGTGAGTGCATTGTGGACGAAAATCGGGTCGTCGCAGTTGAGAGATTCGTTGGCACTGTGGGCAAAGTGCCCACACCATGGGGAAACTCCCTTGTGTATCAACGGTTTTGCGTACGTGGCGAAGTGTGCTTCAGATCGCGTCGCTGCTTCGCGTGCATACGGCCGCGTACACGCGCGTACGGCGTCGGATGTGGGTGCGTACGCGTACGCACGGCAGAAACGGCTGCGCCCCTGCGTTCCCGGCGGAAGGGCGTACGGCAAACGAAGGGGCGCCCACGTGAATCGTGGACGCCCCGGAGCCGTTGGGAGAGCGGGAAGAACTACTGCCGTGCGCGCTGCTTGATCCGCGACGTCAGTTCCTGCACCTGGTCGTAGATGCGGCGGCGCTCGGCCATCTCCTTGCGGATCTTCTTGTCCGCGTGCATGACGGTCGTGTGGTCGCGGCCGCCGAACGTCTGCCCGATCTTCGGCAGCGACATCTCGGTCAGCTCGCGGCAGAGGTACATCGCGATCTGGCGGGCCGTGGCGAGCGCCTTCGTCTTGCCGGGGCCGCACAGGTCGTCGAGCGTCACGTCGAAGAACTCCGCCGTGACGCCCATGATGGTCGGCGCGGTGATCTCCGGTGTGTGCGAATCGGGGATCAGGTCCCGCAGCACGATCTCGGCGAGGCCGACGTCGACCGGCTGCTGGTTCAGCGAAGCGAACGCGGTGACGCGGATCAGCGCGCCCTCGAGCTCCCGGATGTTCGCCTCGACGCGCGAGGCGATGAACTCCAGCACCTCGCCCGGCACCGCGAGCCGATCCTGCGCGGCCTTCTTGCGCAGGATCGCGATCCGGGTCTCCAACTCGGGCGGCTGGATGTCGGTGATCAGGCCCCACTCGAACCGCGTGCGCAGCCGGTCTTCGAGGGTTTCCAGCCGCTTGGGCGGCCGGTCGGAGGAGACGACGATCTGCTTGTTCGCGTTGTGCAGGGTGTTGAAGGTGTGGAAGAACTCCTCCTGAGTACCTTCCTTGCCCTCCAGGAACTGGATGTCGTCGACGAGCAGGATGTCGATGTCGCGGTAGCGCCGCTGGAAGGCGACCTTGCGGTCGTCGCGCAGCGAGTTGATGAAGTCGTTGGTGAACTCTTCGGTCGAGACGTAGCGGACGCGCATCCCGGGGAACAGCCGTTGCGCGTAGTGCCCGACCGCGTGCAGCAGGTGGGTCTTGCCCAGCCCGGACTCGCCCCAGATGAACAGCGGGTTGTACGCGCGGGCGGGCGCCTCGGCGACGGCGACCGCGGCCGCGTGCGCGAACCGGTTGGACGCGCCGATGACGAAGGTGTCGAACGTGTACTTCTCGTTCAGCTTCGTCTTGGACGTCTGCGGCTGCGCGGGCGCGGTGTACGGCTGGCCCGCGATTGGCTGACCGGAGAACGTGGGCCAGATCTCGTGGACGGCGGCGAGCGCCTCGCCTTCCTCGTCCACCTCTTCGTCGGGCTCCTCCGACTCCTCGGCCGCGGCGGGCTTGACCGGTTGCTGCGGCGGCATCGGGGCGGGCATCGGCGGCGGCGGGGGCTCGGGACGCGCCGTCCGGGCGGGCGGCAGCATCGAGCCGTCGGACATCGCGGGCTCGGGCGCGGGCCCGGAGCCGTTTTCCACCCGGGTGGGTGACGGTACGTAGCGGGGCGCCGGCGCGGGAGCCACCGGCTCCGCGCTGTCGACCTTCACCGCGAGGGAGACCGCGCGGCCGAGCCGCCGGGAGAGCGCCTCGGTGATCGCGCCGCGCAGTGCGCGTTCGATCGCTTCCTTCGCGAAATCACTGGGTGCGGCGAGCAGCGCGGTGCCGTCGAGCAGGCCGATCGGCCGGGTGACGCGCATCCAGGCTCGCTGCTGCGGCGAGAGGGTCCCGTCGGACAGCTCCCGGACCACCTGCTCCCAGATGACGCCTAGATTGTGCTGGTGCTCGGACACCTGTCTGGCTCCCCTCCCCTCGTCGGCGTGTACGGCGAAATCCCCCCAAGCACACCCCGGCCACTCCATCGAGCGTCATCTTGGACCGGTCTGCTCACCGGCACAGCAAGTATCCACATAGTTGTCCACAGCTGTGCACTAATGTACGGCGGCCCGCGGCCACGCCACCTGCGGGCTCTCCATAACGCCGGTGGGTACCTCCACACCCGGCGGCGCGCTCGCCGTGCACCTCGACCGGTGACCCGAGAGGGGCACGCTAACAAGCCCCGCCCGATGCCACAAGGCATCCTTGGGCGCAAGCATTTCACGGTGTACGGCGTGTTGCCATTCGATGGCGCGTGCCTGCACCGACGGTACCCGGCGGGGTGATCGCGGTGCGTGGCCAAGGGGGTGCCTGCGGGCCGCCCGGCCGGGGTGCGTACCCTCGTAAGGTCTCCCGTATGCGACGGGTGCGTTTCGCGTGCCCACGTTGTCGTCGCTCGACGTGACGAGGACACACGTTGGTAGGAGACACCACAGACTGCCGTGCGCCCGCACGACACGCCAGGCGGCGGTGAAGAAAACCGTCGTCCGACGGCCGAGACACAGGAGAAGCAGTGAGCAAGGGTAAGCGCACCTTCCAGCCGAACAACCGCCGACGCGCCCGGGTCCACGGGTTCCGGCTGCGCATGCGGACCCGTGCCGGCCGGGCCATCTTGGCGGCCCGTCGTCGCAAGGGCCGTGCCGAGCTGTCCGCCTGATCCCCGCGTCGAGGCGCGTCGTGCTGCCCGCCGCCGCCCGGTTGCGGCGGAGTGAGGATTTCCGCGTAGTTCTTCGCCGCGGGTCCAGGGCAGGCAAGCGCCGCCTCGTCGTTCACGCGTTGACCACCGACCCGCCCGAGGCCGCCACGCCGGCCAGGGCGGGTTTTGTGGTGAGCAAGGCCGTCGGGAACTCGGTGGTCCGCCACCTGGTCACCCGACGGTTGCGTCACCTCGTCGCCGCCCGGCTCGGAACCCTGCCCGCGGGCAGCGCGTTGGTTGTGAGGGCATTACCTCCGGCAGCGGACGCGTCCAGCGCGGAACTCGGTGCCGATCTCGACGCGGCACTGCGCAGGCTGGACCTGCTGCCGTCCCGCCGGTCGGCCGGGGATGGTGTCCCCCGGCAGACGCGTCCCGAGGACGCGGCCCCCGACCACGAATCAGCGGTGTGAACGGTATGCGAGCCAGCACACGAACCAGCACTGACGAACGTCCCGGTGCAGCCCGTCCCGGACCGGTCGCCTGGGTGCTGTTGCTTCCGATCAAGCTCTATCGGAAGGCGATCTCCCCTTTCTTGCCACCGGCTTGCCGGTTCTACCCGAGTTGTAGCGCGTACGCGGTCGAAGCACTGACCCGGTTCGGTGCCGGGCGCGGCTCCTATCTCGCGCTGCGCCGGTTGCTGCGCTGCGGCCCGTGGACCCCGCCCGGCCGCGACCCGGTGCCCGAGACGTTCTCGTGGCGATACCGCAGACCTGAAACACCGATCGAGGAGTAGCTCAGTGCTCGACTTCATCTACTACCCCGTGTCCTTCATCTTGTGGTGTTGGCACAAGGTCTTCGGGTTCGTCTTCGGGGAAGCCACGGCGATTTCCTGGATCCTCGGCATCATCTTCCTGACGTTCACCGTCCGCGGCATCATGTTCAAGCCGTTCGTGAACCAGGTCCGGTCGATGAAGCGCATGCAGGACTTCGCGCCGGAGATGAAGAAGATCCAGAAGAAGTACGCGAACGACCGGCAGCGCCAGGCGATGGAGATGCAGAAGCTCCAGAAGGAGCACGGCGTCAACCCGCTCGGCAGCTGCCTGCCGATGCTGCTGCAGATCCCGGTCTTCATCGGCCTGAACCACGTGCTGCGCGCGTTCACCTTCCCGCCGCCCGGTGGCGGGCCGAAGACCGAGAACTACTTCTTCAGCCAGGCCGACGTCCACTCGTATGTCAGCGCGAAGCTGTTCGGCGTCAACCTCGGTGAGGCCATCTACAACGGCGTCGGCGTCATCAACGGTGGTGCCACGTCCGTCGGCTGGCACTGGAGCGTCGCGCCCGTCGCCGTTCCGCTGATGATCGTCGCGGGTATCGCCACCCACCTGACCGCGCGGCACTCGGTCTCGCGGCAGAACCCGGAGTCGGCGACCCCGCAGACCGCGATCATGAACAAGCTGACGATGTACGTCTTCCCGCTCGGTGTCGTCGTCTTCGGTGGGATGTTCCCGCTCGGCCTCCTCTTCTACTGGTTGGCCAACAACGGCTGGACGCTGATGCAGCAGCGCCTCGTCTACACGCGGATCGACAAGGAAGAGGAGCAGCGCAAGGCGGAGGCCAAGGAGAAGCGCGCGTCGCTCGGCCCGAAGCCGGGTCAGAAGCCGACCGCTCCCCGTCCGGGGCAGAAGCCGGTCCAGCAGAAGAAGAACCAGGCGAACAACAGCGGCGGCCAGAAGAAGGTCACCAAGGCCGGCTCCCCGCACGGCTTCGCGCAGACCGGCTCCGGGAACGACAGCGGCAAGTCGTCCGAGCCGGCGCCGAAGCCGGACACGGAACCCACCTCCGAGGAAACCGGGAGCGCCAACGGCTCGAAGGACAACGGCACGGGCGTGCCGGGCCTCATCAAAGACTCGACCAGGAAGTCGGGCCGGAAGCGTCGCTGACGCCGATCCGGTTCGGAGAGGAGACGAATGATGTCGGAGACGATCGACACGATCGACGCCGATAAGGACGACGCGGCGACCGGGGAACCGGAGAACGCCGGGCAGCAGCCGGGAGGTGCTGACGACGACGTCCTCGTGCGGGAGGGCGACATCGCCGGCGACTACCTGGAGCGGTTGCTGGACCTGCTCGACTACGACGGGGACATCGACCTCGACGTGGAAGCCGGCCGGGCCATCGTCAGCATCGACGGCGGTGAGGATCTTGAGAAGCTCGTCGGACCGCGGGGCACGGTCCTCGAGGCGCTCCAGGAGCTGACGCGGCTCGCCGTTCAGCAGGAGACCGGCTCGCGGAGCCGGTTGATGCTCGACATCGCGGGGTGGCGCGCGGACCGCCGCGAGGAGCTTCGCGAGCTCGGCCGGTCGACGGCGGAGACGGTGCTGTCGAGCGGCGAGCGTGTCCGGCTGCAGCCGATGAGCCCGTTCGAGCGCAAGGTCGTGCACGACGCCGTCGCGACGGTTTCGGGTGTCACGAGCGAGAGCGAGGGGGAAGACCCGAAGCGGCGCGTGGTGATCTTCCCGGAGTCCTGACACCAGCACTGCTCTTCGAGAAGCGGGGGGGGCGGGCGGGGGGCGCGCCGGGGGGCGGGGGGGGGTGCGGGGCGGCCCGCCCCCCCGAGCGGGGCGCCGGAGCGCGCAGCGCGGCGCGGCGGGGGGGGGCGCCCGGGGGGGGGGG
>NZ_JBHYIQ010000161.1:3149-15873 GCF_042739895.1 Amycolatopsis sp. NPDC059021 | reverse complement strand
TCTGACGCCCTCAAGGTGGCCTTACCGGCACGAGAGTCCTCTGTGGACACAGACAGCGACCTGGTTCAGCGGCCAGGCAGCGTTTGTTACAGCCTGGGCGTGGGTAAACGCTGTGTCAGGGTGTAATTTTTGCTGCGTTGATCGTGTGCCGGGCCTCGCGGAGCCAGGAGGTCCAGGCGGAGGGGGTGAGGAGGAGGGCGCCGGTTTCGGGGGACTTCGAGTCGCGGACGGCGACCGCCTCCGGCACGAACGCCACCTCGACGCAGTTGCCGTTGGCCCCTTCGCCGCCGCTGTAGCTGCTCTTCCGCCAGCTGAGAAACGCAACCTCAACGCAATCGCCGTTGGCCCCGGAACCTGCGCTGTAGCTGCTCTTCCGCCAAGTGACGCTCGACAGGTCCACGAGTGCTCACCTCCGCCTCGGCTCAGGTCTCGGCGATCATCCGCTCGATCAGCGTGCGAGAGTCCTGCTCATCCAGCGCCAGATCGGCGAGATAGTCGAACATGAGCTTAGCAGCGTAGACCTCGTGCTCATCCTCGATCTGGAGCGACCCGAACCCGTATTCCACGTAACACAAGTCCGGCTCAGCGGGATCCGGAAACCCAGTCAAGATGAAGTTGCCGTACATCCCGCTGTGCGCATCCACCGTCTGCGGAATCACCTGAAGCCGAACACTCGGCAGATCACTCATCTCGACCAGCTTCAAGAGCTGCGTGCGATCGCAGCACTTGCGCCGCAATGCGGTCTCGTCGACGATCGCGTGGACCCTGAGCACCGGCTCGTTGGTAAGCCTGAGCTGACGACGCAGGCGAACGGCAATCTCGTTCTCCAGCCGCTCGCCCTCATAGGGGACCCGAGCCGACTCGAAAATCGTGCGCATGTAGCTCTCGGTCTGCAGGAGTCCTGGGACATAGCCAAGCTCGTAATTGCGGATCCACGAGGCCTCGGCTTCGACGCTCACGAAACCGCGATCGTCCAGGCCGAAGGCGTGCCACCAGCCTTTTTCCTTGGCGTGGTCGAACATCCGGATGTACTCGTCGTAGTCCGAGGTGATCACGCCATAGCGATCCAGCAGCGCCAGGAAGTCGTTGTAGCCCGGGATGTGGCCCTGCTCGATCCGGCTCAGCTTCGAGCTGGAGATGCGTAGCGGTTTTCCGGCATCCTCTTGGCTGAAGCCCGCCGCCTTGCGTAACTTCTGCAGAGTGCGGCCGAGTTGGCGCCGCCGATAGTTGGGCCTGCTCCGCCGGCTCATCCGTTCTCACCCCTCGCCATGGTTCGATCACGAATAGTAAGGCGGGCGGCGGGATGTGGGATTCCCCCTTCGACCCCGTGTCGCGCGAATTCCCCACGCAAATCTGCTGGTCATGGATGTTTGGGGTTATCCGCACCAACTCGAGTACTACCGCGAGGTCGCCAAGGACCGGCGTGTGCACGAGTACACCGAACTCGTGGACGACATGGGGTTCGTCCTCGAACACCACGCCGAGCGCTGGAAGAAGTGGCAGGTTCGGTACGGCACCGCGTGCGCCGAGGACTTCCTGACCCGCAAGTGCGCCAAGCCCGGCCGGTTCGTCGTGCACATCTACCGGTTGTTCCCGGACAGCCGGAAGCATCTCGTCTCACTGCGGATGAAGTGGCAGCCGGCCAGGCCCAAGCCGTAAGTTGCGAGCATGAAGGTGTTCGTCACCGGTGCGACCGGCGCGCTCGGCAGCCACGCCGTCCCTGCGCTCGTCGCCGCGGGCCATTCCGTGACCGCGCTCGCGCGCACGCCGCGAAAAGCCGCCGCGCTCACCGAGCAGGGCGCGACGCCCGTCCAGCTTTCGCTGTTCGACCGCGCCGCCCTCACCGACGCCATGAAGCAGCACGACGCCGTCGCCAATCTTGCGACAGCGCTGCCATCCATGGCGAAGTTCATGAGCACCAACGCGCACAAGTACAACGAGCACATCCGCGCCGACGGCTCGGCGGCCGTGGTCGACGCCGCGCTGGCCGCCGGGGTCGGGCGGCTGATCCAGGAGTCCGTCGCCATGCTCTACCCCGATCGTGGCGCGAACTGGGTCAACGAAGACGTACCGGTCGACAATTACCCGATGACGCGGGGAAATCTCGCCGCCGAAGCCAATGCGCGCCGCTTCACCGCGGAGGGCGGCACCGGCGTCATCCTGCGGTTCGGGTGGTTCTACGGGCCTGGCGCGGCACACGCCGAGCAGATGCTCGCGCAGGCCCGCTACCACGTCGGCATGATGCCCGGACCGCCCGACGGCTACCTCTCGGTGATCCACATGGCCGACGCGGGCAGTGCCGTCGCGGCCGCGCTCACCGCTCCGGCCGGGACGTACAACGTGGTCGACGACGAGCCGCTGACCAAACGCGAATTCACCGACGCGCTCGGCCGCGCCGCGGGCAGGAAACTGTGGCTGCGCGTACCCGGACGCGCCGCGTTGCTCTTCGGCGACAGGCTCACCTCGCTCAGCCGATCACTGCGCGTCAGCAATGCGCGCTTCCGCGAGGCCACCGGCTGGGCGCCGAGCTACCCCAGCGCTCGCGAAGGGTGGCCCGCCACCGCGTCAGACCTGCGGTCCTGAAGATTTCCGGTTCTCACCGCGCGCTTCCGAGGTTCCGATCCTCTTCGCCACCGGACAGCATGAGCGTGGTCTCCTCGATGCGGCGGAATCGCCCGTCTGGAGCGAACTCGGCGAAGACGTAGACCTCGGTGCTGACCGTGCCGCCGTCCTTCTTGGTGACGTCGATGGTGTGCCGGTCGGCGTACAGCTTCCCGTCGGTCAGTTCCTCGTGGACCCGGACGCTGCCGCCGGCCACCACCTCGCGCAGGTGGGCGATGTGTTCGAGGAATTCGTCGCGGTCGGCCCACGTGCCGTCCGTGCGCTGACGGTAGTCAGGGGCGAAGTGACGGTCGGCGGCATCTCGGAGGTCGAGCCCCGGGGTCAGCAGGAGGTCACTGAGGGCGGCGGCGATGTTCGTGGTGCTCATGGATTGTCCTCCGGTTGGGTCGCGGTTTTGCGTGCGCGGCGCACGCTTATTCGGAGCGTACACCAACTGCGTGCGCGGCGCACGCTATTCTGGGGACGTGGCGAACGAGATAGGGCACGAGATCGCGGACGCGCTGGGCGAACTGCTCAAACGTGGCTTCCGGGCCACCGTGTATGAGGCCCTGACCGAGAACCTCGGCGAGGGCATCGACGAGGTCACCTACCCCGTACTCAGCGGGCTGGCGAGAACGGGGCCTCGTAGCGCCGCCGACCTAGCCGCCGATGTGGGCTTGGACCGCTCCGGCGTCAGCCGCCGAGCATCGCGCCTGGAACAGGCCGGTCTGGTGCGACGAGAACAGGACCCCGCTGACGGACGGGCCGTGCTGCTGACCCTCACCGAGCAGGGCACACACACGGTGGCGGTCATGCGGCAGCGCCTCGCCGCGCAGATAGAGGCGTCCTTGCGCTCATGGCCGAAGGAGGAGGCGCGATCGTTCGCCCGCAACCTGCGCAGGTTCATCGACGACGGCCCCTTCGTGGAGTCTTAGACCGCGCCACAAAAAAATCCCAAGTTCACCCGTCGGAGAAGCGGGCTTCCGAGCGACGATGAGGGTGTGACGGAACCACGGGTACGACCGGACCCGGCCTTCGCACTGCTCGAGCTGTACGAGACGGCTCTGCCGGAGGTCTACGGGTACCTGCTGTCCCGGTGCGGAAACCGCGCGATCGCCGAGGAACTGACTTCGGAAACCTTTCTCGGCGCGGTGTCCGCCTGTCGCAAGGAGTACGCGCCTCCAGTGAGCACCGGGTGGCTGATCGGCGTCGCCCGGCACAAGCTCGCCGATCACTGGCGGCGCAAAGAACGTGAGGAACGCGGGCTGAGACTGGTCCACGAGAGTGAACCTGATGTCACCGATCCGTGGGACGCACAGGTCGACGCGTTACGGGCCCGCCAGGTGCTCGAAACGCTGGGGGCGCACCATCAGGCCGCATTGACCCTGCGTTATGTCGACGGCCTCGGCGTGCCCGAGGTCGCCGCTCATCTCGGCCGCAGCGTGCACGCCACCGAGGCGTTGCTCGTGCGTGCCCGTGCCGCGTTCCGTCGCGCCTACGAGGAGAAGGAGGGTCGCGATGTCTGAGCCGTTCGAAGCGCTTCGCCGTCCCTCGACACCGGTCGATCCCGACCCCGCCTTCGCCGACGAACTGCGTGACCGACTGCGTCGCGCGATCCTGAACGGAGCCGATATGACGACTACCGAAACGCCTGCCTCCACCGCCGAAGTGCGCTCGGTGACGCCGTACCTCGTGGTCAACGACGCCCGCGCCGCGCTCGACTTCTACGTCGAGGTTTTCGACGCCCAGCGCCGGTCCGATCCGATCATCATGGACGACGGCCGCGTCGGGCACGCCGAAGTCGGCATCGGCGACACCGTGCTCATGTTCGCCGAGGAATTCCCCGAAATGGACCTCGTCGTGGCTCCCACCGGCGGCCCGACCATCCGGGTCGAAGTGTCCGATGTGGACGCCGCGGTCGCCCGCGCGGTCGAGCGGGGCGCCGAGTTGCTGGGCGCGGTCGAAGATCGCGGTCACGGCAAGCACGGGCCGATCAAGGACCCGTTCGGTCAGCGTTGGCTGATCGGCCAGGCCGCGCCGCGGCCCGCCGAAGACGCGAAGCCTGTCCGACACGGCGAAGCCGGGTACTTCACCTTCCAGGTCCCTGACGACGACGCGGCGAAGACGTTCTACGGTGCTGTGCTCGGCTGGCAGTTCTCGCCGGGGCAGGTCGAGGGCGGCTGGGGCATTTCCGGACACGGCCTGCAGGGCGGACTTTGGGGCGGTCCTGGACGTCAGGTCGGCTGGAAGCTCATGTACGCCGTCGATGACCTCGACGCGGCGCTCGCCCGCGTACGCGCGCAGGGCGGCCAAGCGGGTGAACCCGAACACATGCCGTACGGCGTGACCGCGGATTGTGTCGACAACCAGGGCATCGAGTTCTGGTTGTGGCAGCAGCCCGGCTCGTGAGATAGGCCATTCGGAAGGGGGTAAAGCGGGTCGCCCGGGGTCACACTGGAACGCATGGCGGAGTGGATCCCGGACGATCACGCCGAATTGACCGCGGGGTGGCGGTTGTGGCTCGCGCTGAGCTCGTCGGCCTGGCCGGGCCCGGACTGGGACGGCAGCCCGTGCGACGCGGTCCGCGGTCTGCGGGAGTTCGTCGCGTCCTGTGACGACATCATGACCAGCTACCTCGCCGAGGGCGGCAGGAACGACACCACGGTGGTCGGGCTGCTCCGGTCGATGCACCTGGCGGCGAGCTGGATCTTCGAGCTGTGGAACGACGACACGCTCCCGCTCGACAGCGAGCGCGCCGCGTTGCTGCACGGCGATCTCGCCGGGTTCGCCGATCACGCACAGGGGGTTCGCACGCTGCTCGCGGTCGGCGGCGGCTGGACTGCCCTGCCGCTCTAGAGTCGCCGCGAGTCCCACATTCAGGACCCCGAGTCCCACCTTCAGGAGCCTGAGTTCCACATTCGCGGATGTGCGCGACGTGTCCCACGGGTGGGGGCCCGAGCCGCGAGTGTGGAACTCGGCGTCGTGAACGTGGGACTCGCGGAAGTCAGCGGCCGACGGCGTAGCCCTGCATGCCGCGGGGGTTGGCGGCGGCGCGGAGCAGGCCATCGCCGGTTCGGGAAACGGCGGAGAGCCTGCCCAGGTTCCATGGGCCGGCGTCGACGACCTGGTGGCCGCGCGCGGCGAGTTCGTCCATTGTGGACTTTCCGAGGCGGGATTCGACCAGGATCTCCCCGGGCGTCCAGGAGCGCGGGTAGAAGGAACTGGGGAACGCCGAGGTGTGCCAGGCCGGGGCGTCGATGGCCTCCTGGAGGTTCAGTCCGGCGACCGTGTGCGCCAGCCAGAAGCAGGTCTGCCACTGGTCCTGCTGATCGCCACCCGGGGTACCGAAGGCGACGACCGGTTCGCCGTGCCGCAGCGCCATCGACGGCGAGAGCGTGATGCGCGGGCGTTTGCGCGGCTGCAGGGAGTTCGGCAAACCCTGTTCCAGCCAGAACATCTGGCCCCGCGAATCGAGGCAGAAGCCCAGCTCGGGGATGGTGGGGCTGGACTGGAGCCAGCCTCCGGACGGCGTCAGCGACACCATGTTGCCCGCCGCGTCGACGACGTCGAGGTGCACGGTGTCGCCCCGGTTCAGGCCGAGTTCTTCGAGTGTCGGTTCGCCGACGGCGCCCGAGCCAGTGCCGCGTCCCTTCAGTTCGTCGAGGATCGCGGGCAGTTTCGCGGCGCCCCTGGCGTCGCCAGGACGGAGTTCGCCGCTGGCCTCGTCGGTGACCAGCGCGCGACGCGCGTCGGTGTACGCCTTCGAAAGCAGGACGTCGAGCGGGACTTCGCCGGTGTCGCCGTACCAGGCCTCGCGATCGGCGAAGGCGAGCTTCGCACACTCGACGGCCAGGTGCACCGTACGAGCGCTCGGGATTCCATCCACATAGGACAGTTCGTCGCGGAAGCCGTCGAGCATCAGCACCTGCTGGGCGAGCGCCGGGCCCTGCGTCCACGCGCCCGCCTTGACCAGGCTCCACTCGCCGACGTCGACGATGAGCGCGTCCTCGTAGGTGGCCTCCCAGCTCGCGAGGTCTTCGCCGGTGAGCAACCCGGCGTGCTCGCGCCGGGAGTCGTCGAGGAAAGCCTTGCGGCAGAAGGAATCCACGGCCTCGGCGATGAATCCTTCGGACCACGCGCGCCGCGCGGCGTCGATCTGCGCCTCACGGCCACTGACCGACTCGGCCTCGGCGATCAGCCGTTCCCAGGTGTCGGCCAGCACGGGATAGCGGTGCAATTCCCCGGCGACAGGCGGTTTTCCGCCGGGCAGCCACAGCTCGGCCGACGACGTCCAGTGCTCGCGGAACAACTGCTCGACGGTCTCGATCTTCTCGACGACCGGCGCGGACAACGGAATCCCGTTCCGCGCGTAGCCGATGGCGTACTGGAGGACGTCGCGCAGCGACTTGGTCCCGTGGTCGCGCAGGAGCAGCAGCCAGCCGTCCCAGGCACCGGGCACGGTCGCCGGGAGCAGCCCGCTGCCGGGGATCAGGTCGAGGCCGAGCCCGGCGAAGTGTTCCGGCGTCGCCGCGGCCGGGCTGACGCCCTGACCTGCGAGAACGCGCGGCGTCCTGTCCTTGGCGGTGACGAAGATGCCCGGAACCTGGCCGCCTGGACCGCACATGTGCGGCTCGGCGACCTGGAGCACGAACCCCGCCGCGACCGCCGCGTCGAAGGCGTTTCCGCCGTTTTCCAGCACCGCCATCCCGGCCGACGAAGCCAGCCAGTGCGTCGATGCCACCATCCCGAACGTGCCTTTGAGTTCCGGCCTCGTCGTGAACATGGGCCGATACTAACCATTGCTACAGTGCTGGTAGATACCAAACCGACCGAAAGTAAGCAGTCATGCAGGTCCGTCGCCTGTCCTGGTCGGCTTACTTTCGGTCTATTTGGTATGTGAATCCAGATACTGCCGCAAGTACTGATCTTCGGTGCGACTGTGCAGCGGGAACCGGAAACTCGAGCCGTCCGGCCAGACCAGCGTGTGCCCGCGGAACCTGACCTCCGGTGCCTGCGGTTTGCGTGCCTGCCAGAGGATCCGCGGTGGGGGCGCGTCGGCCGGATCCCGGAAGGTCGAGCCGGTGTCCACCGCCGCGATGTACGACGGCGAGAAAGCCAGCCAGGGCCCGCTCACCCCTCGAAGCCGGTCGACGAGGTCGAGCACCATCGC
The DNA here is from genome assembly GCF_042739895.1 of Amycolatopsis sp. NPDC059021. NCBI lineage: Bacteria > Bacillati > Actinomycetota > Actinomycetes > Pseudonocardiales > Pseudonocardiaceae > Amycolatopsis > Amycolatopsis sp. NPDC059021. The sequence goes on along the minus strand of NZ_JBHYIQ010000161.1, from coordinate 8,102 downwards.
GTTCGCCGGGCCCCGGACGTGGACTTCCCGCTCTCCCTTGGGGCCGCCGCTGCCGCCCGAGCTGTTGGCCACGGCGAAGACGGCCGCCGCCGCGGTGCCGACGCCCCGCAGCGCGTTGCCGAAGAACCGGCCGACCTGGTTCTCGCCCTCGACCGTGCCATCGCCACGCCGGCCGGGCACCTCGAAGGTCAGCTTGTTGTCGGACAGCCGCAGCGCGATGACCGGCTCACGCCACTGGCCACGCAGGAACCCCTCGACCCGTTCCCGGAACCCCGGACGCACCATGAGGCTTTCCTGCTGGGCGTCCAGCTGTTCCTGGTGGGCGAACATCTTCGCTGCCGCCTGACGACGGGCGTCGGTGGGTGCGCGGTTGACGAAGTCTTGCGACGTGGCGCCTAGATGTCGAGGTTGCCCCGGGTCTCCTCCGGGCTCTTGTCCCCACCGATCTCGCTCTTGTTGAACCACGGCTCGTCTCCCTCGGTGCTGACCGCGTCCTTGCCCTCGTGGAACGCGCCCTTTGCCGCGCCGGTACCGGCCTTGACGCTGGCACCGACGACGAACGGTTTGACGCCGGCCGCGCCCCCGAGCATCGTGGTGGTCATCCGGTTGCCCGGTGTGAACGGGACCCTGGCCGTGTTCTCCAGCGTATCGAGACCGAACCGCGATTCGCCGGCGTACCGGCCGAGGCGGAACTTCCTGGTCATCGCCACGATCTTGGTCGCGTACTTGGCCATGTACTCGATGAACTTCTCGAGCAGCTTCCCGAACTTGCCGAGGTAACGGGTGACCTTGGTGAGCACGCTGGCGGCCTTGGCGATGGAGGCGGTCATCGCTGCGGCGACCGAACTGCCGAAGCTGATCACCGACGCCGCGAGCGCGGGCAACCAGAGGGTGATCAGCCAGGAGATCAGCTCGGTGATGATGCCCTTGATCAGCTCCTCGATGACCACCATGAGCATCGACCACATCTGCAGCACCTCGGCCACCGAGCCGGCGGCCGAGCCGACCCCGCGGATGCCGGAGGAGAAGTCGCCGAGGGCTTCCTTCGCCACTTTGCCCGCCTCGTCCACCCATTCGGCGAGCGCGGTGTCACCGGTCTTCTCGAAGTCCTCGGCGAGTGCGACGAAACCGTGCGCGATCGCGGTGAAGTTCTCCGAGGCGTGCCCGATGGCGGGGCCGTCCCCGGTGACCTGGTGCAGCGCGTCCTGCAGCGGCTGGACCAGTTCGAGCAGCATGTTCAGGCCGTGACTGACCAGCCAGCCGATCGGGTCCATGGCGAAGGTGACCATGTCCATCGCGGCGCCCTGGACGAACTTCGCGCCGTCGCCGACCAGCGCGGCGCCCGCGGAGGCCAGCTCCTGCGGGTTGTCCGCCTGGGCCGCCTGCTGTGCGTGCTCGCCGATCGACTTGCCGGTCTTGTAGGCCGTCCCCAGCACCGGCACGTTCTCCGCCGCGCGGTCGAGGTTCGCGCCCATGCTCTCGTCGTACGGCTTGACGTCCAGCGTGTCGGCGATGCTCTTCTTTTCCTCGGTCATTTGCCCGGCTTCCCGATCGCGTCGATTTCCGCCTCGTACTTGCCGAAGGTGATCTTCCCGGCGTCCTCGGCGCCCTTGTACATGTTGGCGGCCTTGTTCATCTTGTCGGTGAGCGCGTCGACGCCGTCCTTCAGATCGGTCAGCAGCGAACGCAGCTCGGTGAGGCGTTCGGTGTAGCCCTGCTTGGCGAAGATGCCGATGACACCCCACGCCTCGTTGGTCACGTCGGCGGCGTCGATCTTGGCACCGAACTTTTCCGCTTCCTGTTCGTAGAACGGAAGTTTCTTCGAGTACCCGGAGATCGCTTCGATACTGGTGTGGATGTCTGGTGCCATCGGGGAGCCCCCTCGGTCGGATCAGTCGCGGCGGAGGATGGAGTTGTCGTCGAAGTAGTCGTCGTCGTCATTCCGCGGGTTCGGCCGTCGCCGGGGCGGCGACGCCTGCGGCTGGGGCGGCTGCTGGTACGACGCAAATCCTTCCGCCGGGGTTCCCGGCTGGTGGAGCGGCTGGGGCGGCTGCTGTTGCTGCGGTGGCGCGGGCGGTTCCGCGACGGCCCCGAACGCCTCGGTCTGGGCCTGCCGGACCTGCGCGGAGACGTCGACGTTGAACGCGTCGCCGAACGCGTCGTCCACGATCCCGGCCTGCTTCTGGACGGCACCGGCGACGGCCTGGCGCAGGGTGTTCAGGATGATCCCGGCCAGCTGGCCCGCTTCGAGGCGCGTGGCGCCCGCGGCGAGCCGGAGGTCGGTGACCGTCCCGCCGGCCCCCGCGGTCACCGTGACGTTGCCGTCCGGCGAGCGCACGGTGTTCTCGACCTGCGCGATCCGCTCCTGCATGTCCTCGACGCCGGCGAAGCGAGCCTCGGCCTGCCGCACCTTGGTCTGGAAATTCTGGAACTGAGCGATCAGCTCGTCCATATGGGCGGACATCGCGTCTCCCTTGCGCGGTCGGCAAATCCGAATGTCCGGATTATGGCAGGCCCCCAAGCCCGCTGTTCGGCTTTCGGCGGGACGGCTCCATGCGCTGGGCAAATGCCGTCAAGGCCACCTTACGGGCGCCACACGCCCGTAAGGTGGCCTTGACGGATTTACCGCGGGAGAAGATTCAGGCCTGGCTTGTGGTGAGGGGGCGGTGGGCGGCGCGCGGGCGGCCGACGCCCTGCCAGTTCAGCCCGGCGTCGAGAATCCGGTGCGGGTCGAGGAGATTCCGGGTGTCCACCACGGTGTCCCCCTCCATCAGCTCGGCGAAGTACGTCCAGTCGAGACGCTTGAACTCGTTCCACTCCGTCAGCACGACGACGGCGTCCGCGCCCTTCGCGACCTGATAGGGGTCGTCGACCACGATCATCCCGGCGATCTCGCCGCCGACGGCGGGGTCGTACGCGGTCAGCTCGGCGCCGAGCGCGCCCAGCACGGACGACACCGCCAGGGCGGGCGAGTCACGCAGATCGTTCGTCCCCGCCTTGAAAGCCAGCCCCAGCACGCCGATCCGGGCGCCGGCCAGTGTCCCGCCGACGGCGCCCGCGATCTTCGCGACGATCCGGTCCCGCTGCGCGATGTTCTCCTCGATCGCCGAGGTCAGCATCCGGAAGTCGTACTGCACCGACTCGGCAACGCGCACCAGCGCGCTGGTGTCCTTCGGCAGGCACGAACCGCCCCAGCCGGGGCCGGGCTTCAGGAACGTCCGGCCGATCCGCCGGTCGTAGCCCATGCCCGCGGTCACCAGGTCGATGTCCGCGCCGAGGCGTTCGCAGAGCTCGGCGATCGAGTTCACATAGGACAGTTTCATCGCGAGGAAGCAGTTCGCCGCGTACTTCACCAGTTCCGCGCTCGCCGCGTCCGAGACGACGACCGGCGCGTCCAGATCCTCGTAGAGGTCGCCGACCCAGCGGGCGGCGTCGAGGTCGTCGGAGCCGACGACGATGCGGTCCGGTCCGAGGAAGTCCGAGACCGCGGTGCCCTCGCGCAGGAATTCGGGGTTCGACACCACCGGGACGTCGGTGCGGCCGAGCATCGCCCGGATCCGCTGCGCCGTTCCGACCGGCACGGTCGACTTGGTGATCAGGGCGCACCCGGCGGGCAGGACGTCGCCGATCTCCGACGTCACCGCCTCGACGGCACGCAGGTCCGCCGAACCACCCGCGCCCATCGGCGTCGGCACGCACAGAAAGACGCCCTCCGCGTCGCGCACGGCCTCCCGCGCGCCGACGACGAAACCGAGTCTTCCGCTCGTGAGCCCGCGAGTGACCAGTTCGGCCAGTCCCGGTTCCAGAATGTCCACCCGTCCGGCGGACAGCCGCGCGATCTTCGTCTGGTCGACGTCCACACAGGTGACGCGATGCCCCAGGCTGGCCAGGCACGCTCCCGTGGTCAGTCCGACGTAACCGGTTCCCACCACCACGATCCGAGCTGCGGTCATGCAGCCGAGGGTGACGGCCGGAGTTGACCACCGTGCTAACGGAAGGGGGCACCCCCGAATACTCCTCGCGTCTACTCCTGGCCGAAGTGAGGCAGCACACGCGCGACGCCGATGCGAACGAGCGTTAACCTGTCTCAATCAGTGCGCAGGCCAGAAGGGAACGGGAGAACATGCAGATCACCGACACCGCGGCACTCGTCACGGGTGGCGCGTCCGGGCTCGGCGGGGCGACCGCGAAGGCGCTGGCCGGCAAGGGCGCCAAGGTGTTCGCGCTCGACCTCGCCTCCTCGATCGAGAAGGCCGAGGAGATCGACGGCGTCACGTACGTCGAAGCCGACGTCACCGACCCGGACCAGGTGCGGGTCGCGGTGGAGACCGCGGCGAGCTCGGGCGTACCGCTGCGGACCGTGGTGAACTGCGCCGGGATCGGCCCGTCCGCGCGGATCCTGTCCAAGAAGGGGCCGCACGACCTGGCGCTGTACGCAAAGGTCGTCCAGATCAACCTGATCGGCACGTTCAACGTGGTGACGCTGGCTTCCGAGGCCATCGCGAAGACCGAGCCGCTCGAAGACGACGCCCGCGGCGTCATCATCAACACCGCGTCGGTCGCGGCCTACGACGGGCAGATCGGCCAGGTGGCCTACGCGTCGTCGAAGGGCGGCATCGTCGGCATGACCCTGCCCGCGGCACGTGACCTCGCCTCGCACGGCATCCGGGTGCTGACCATCGCGCCGGGCATCGTCGACACCCCGATGCTCGCGACGGTCAGCGAGGAGTTCCGCGCGGGCCTCGCGGCCGGCGTCCCGTTCCCGAAGCGGCTCGCCCGGCCGGACGAGTACGCGCAGCTCGCGCTGCAGCTGATCGACCACGACTACCTCAACGGCGAGGTCATCCGCATGGACGGCTCGCTGCGCATGGCCCCGCGCTGACGCGCGAGCTGAAGGGGACTTTCGTCTCGTAAGACGTGCTGAAGGGGACTTTCCTCGCGTGTCATGCGAGG
>NZ_JBHYIQ010000161.1:0-3139 GCF_042739895.1 Amycolatopsis sp. NPDC059021 | reverse complement strand
TTATGGTTTTTTCGTTCTTTTACTTGTGCCTGCTGGGCATTTTCCTCGTTGTACTGCCTTTAAACTCCCCCTTCAGCTCACTTGCGCAGGGTGACCTCGATGCCGATACCGGGCGTGGTGATTTCGCAGGTCTCGAACGCGCTTCGGGCGACCATCAGGCGGAATCGCTCCGGCGAGTAGGCCCGGCGGCGCAGCATGCCGCCCAGCGTGTGCCGGATGGCGAATCCCGCGACCCGGCCGACGTCCATGCCCACGACCTCGCGATCGACGTCGGCGGCCGCGGCTTCGTGGTTCAGGTCCTGGACGACGGCGATCCCACCCGGCCGCAGCACGCGATGCATTTCGTCGAGCGCGTCGACCGGGCGCGTGAAGTTCTTGAACGCCGCCTGACAGACGACGAAGTCGAACGACTCGTCCTCCAACGGCATCGCCGCGACGTCGCCCTGCCGGAAGTCGACGCGCAGCCGTTCCTTCGCGGCGTGCTCGTTCGCCAGCTCGACGAACGTGGGCGCGACGTCCAGCCCGGTGACCGAAAAGCCGAGCCGCGCCAGTTCGACGGCGAAATAGCCGGGCCCGAAAGCCACTTCGAGGATGTCGGCGCCGCCCGGCAGGCCCGCGGTCATCTCCGCCGCCTGCTTGCGCCACGCCGCGAGCTGCGGCTCGGTACCGCGTTGCCGCGCGTACATCCGCGCCAGCGGGCCGCCCATCTCGGGGACGAGCTTGCGGCGTTCGCGGGTGATTTCCTGATTCTTCATGGGTTTCTCCGGTTTCGGTTCGTGTGATCGTCCGAACCGGCCCACGCTCATGCTCCCGGTTATCCTGACGTCGCCACCTCGTGGCCGGGATCCGTGCGCGGGTTCGGTTCGAGGTTCCAGACCCCGGCGTGGTGTGCCAGCACCCGCCGGGGTCGCCCCCTTCAAGCCTGTGTGCTCCCCCTTTCCGCCAGTTCGGTCATGTCGTCCGGAATCTCGCCGGTCGCATGCCAGCGCCGCCACGCGCCGACACCCGGCATCGCCCCGGAAGTCAGTTCCGCCACGAACGAGCGGACCCAGTTCAGCTCGGCCGTGCGCATGGCCAGGTCGTATTCGGCCTCGGCCAGCAGCAGCCGGGGGACGTCCGCGCTCACCTGTGCCAGCATCTCCCGCTGCTCGGTGATCTCCGCTTCCAGCAGCTCGGCCCGGCGGCCCAGCAACGCGACGACCTCGTCCGGGCCGAGTACCGCCATCACCGACAGCCCCGCCTCGAACCGCGGTTGCTCCCGTTCGGGCGTCGAAAGCAGCTCACGGACCCAGTCCTCGTACTCGGCGCGCCCCGCCGGGGTCAGCCGGTAGACCGTCCGCTCCGGGCGGCCGCCTTCGCGCACGCTCTCCACCGCCGCGATGAAACCGTGCTTCTCCAGGTTGCCGACCACGGTGTACAGCGAGCCCCACTTGATGTTCATGTCGCGCTCCTTGTTGCGTTCCCGCAGCAGGGAGGCGATTTCGTAGGGGTGCATCGGCCGCTCGACCAGTGCCGACAGCACGGCGAGGCCCAGCAGATTGCCGACCTTGCGCCGCTTCGCCATCACTTGATCCTCAGCTCGTGAACGAGTACTCGTCTACGAGTATCCAGAGACATCTCAGCATCGTCAAGTATCTCAAAAACTAAGAGATCAGAGGTCGAGCGCGAACGGGACCTCGGTCTGCGCGCGGGTGCTCATCCACTCGCGCAGCGCGTAGGTAGCGCGGACGTCGTCCTCGTTGTACTGCAGCAGCCGCTCGCGCTGGACGTCGTCCGGCACGCCACCGTCCATCCCGACGGCGTCGCGGTACCAGCGCATCGACGCCTCGCCACCCGCCTCCGGATCCCGCCACGCGAACCCGGCGACCGGCGCGATCACCTTCAGCCCCTTGCCGTGCGAGCACAGGAACTGATCGGTGACGCTGCGGAAGAGATCCACCCACTCCTCGGAGTCCACAAAGGACTCGATGTTCTTGCGGGACGGGATGCCGGGGTGGTCGCCGAAGCGCTCCACCGAGCCGAACAGCCAGCGGTTCTCGGCGAGCGCGTTGTAGCAGTAGGCGCGGAAGGTCAGCCCGGCCGCCGCCGTACGCTCGCGGACATCGCTCAACCACGCCCAGAACTCGGCGAACGAGCGGGCCTCGTCCGGGGTCGGCAACGGATCCCAGGTCGCGAACGCCTGATATCCCCGCGGCAGTCCGATGTCGGCGCCGGTGAGCAGCGAACCCCACAGGTACGCGCCGGAATCGCCGAAGCTCTCCATGTCGACGTCGACCTCGACGTCCGCGCGCGGCACCTCGACGACGTCGACCCGGCGCACCATCGTGAGATCGGCGAGCCAGGCGCGGGCGAGCATGATCGCGTCGGCGAAGGAGCCGCCCGTCCAGTTCATCGGCGGCGGCTCGTCGGCGGGATCCAGCGCGGCCAGCTTGTCCACTGTGGACACCCCGGACCGGCGCAGCTCCATCGCGTCCTCGCCGCGCACCACGAGACTCACGTCCCTGGTCTCGGTGAGCACCACCTCGCAGGTGGACCACCACGGGCAGCGGCGGCATTCGAGGATCCGGGACGGGCTCGCCAGCGGCTCGTCGCCGTTCGCGGCGGCGGTCGCCACGGCGACCCGGTCGGCGAAGCGGCTCTGGTACTCGGCGAGCGCGCTGCGCCCGCCCGGCCAGGTGCCCGCGGTGAGGTCGTGCCAGACGACGACGTCCGCGTCGAGGCCGATCACCCCGCCGACCGCCCGCGAGTCGGCGTGTCCCAGCGACTGGAGCATCCGGTGCAGATGGGCGAGCTTCAGCTGATCGCGCGGCTGCGAGCGCACCTTGCGCTGCTCGTCCGCCGTCCGGTGCGCGGGATCGAGATCGGTCACCGGCGTCGTCTGCGCGCCGGCGCCGCGGTCGGTGATGCGGTGGCGCACCACGAGAACCGGCACGTAGCCCTGTCCGGTGTGGACAAGCAGATCGACGCCGCCGCGCCGGTGGGCCGCGGTGTCGACGGGGAACAACGCGCCCCAGATGTGGCCGGCGCCTTCGGCGAGCGCGGCTTCGGTGCGCTGGACGCGTTCGGCCGCGGGCAGGTCACGCGGGATCGTCGCCCAGGTCGCGTCCGGCCCGGTCGCCGCCATGAGCCGTCGCAGGAT
>NZ_JBHYIQ010000160.1:0-16323 GCF_042739895.1 Amycolatopsis sp. NPDC059021 | reverse complement strand
CCGTTCGGGACGCTGAACGTCGCCAACGGAGCGTTCGCGACGCTCAGGGCCTGCGCACCGGTGGATCCGGGCTGACGCCCTGAAGGCGTCCTTCAGGGCGGCTACCTGATCTTTCCGCGCGATCCGGGCAGGATGCCAGACGGGTTCGCGCGGCGCACCGTCAGCCGAGGACGCGGAGCGCGGCGCGCCAGGCCTGACGGGAGACGGTGAGGTGGCCGGAGGCGCGGTCCTTGGTATCGCGAATACCGACGGCTTCGCTGATGGCCACCTCGACGCAGTCGCCTTGTTCAGTGCTGTGGCTCGACTTGGCCCAGCTGAGCGCTACCTCGACGCAGTCACGCTTCTCAGTGCTGTGGCTCAACTTGCGCCAGACCACACTCGCCAAATCCCAACCTCCGGTTACCTGACAAGTTCTTTGAGCCTTGCCCGAGAATCTTCTTCCGTCAACGCTCTGTCCAGCAACCTGCAAGCCAATCCGCGATGAGTGACGACCTCATCGGCGTCTTCGAGGAACGAGCCCGCTGGCGGGTGCTCCTGGTGGACGACGTGTGGCCGGTCGTCAAACTCGAAGAGTACAAAAGAGCGAGTTTGCCAACGCTGATACTTCCCATCGTCAGGAACGATTCGGAACGATACATTCGGCAGCTCGGTCACAACTAGCAGGTGGTCGATTTGGTCCGACATAATGTCCTCATTACCGACCTGATTGAAAAGAACAGATTCCGCGACGATAGCAGTCAGCATCAGCGGATCTTCTCGCCTAAGAAACTTCTGCCGGTCAAGTCGCGCGACCAGGCGCAGGTCAGCCTGCTCCTGACTGATGTCTTCCTCCATCAAGATCGCGTGTGCGTAGTCGGCGGTCTGCAGAAGACCCTGAAAGACGACCGGCTGCCAGTTGATGACCTGTTTGGCCGCTCGCTCGCATTCCACTAGTCCGATCACACCCTCGGACAGGTCACTGGAGGACGGTCCCACTCCTCCGGAAAGCCAATTGGTGTCGTATGTGTGGCGGGCCAAGTGCAGTAAGCGTTCGAAGCGTTCGTTGTCCACTCCCAAGCAGCCAAGAATTCTCGCCACCTGCTCGAGGCTTGGCGAACGGAGAGACCGTTCCCAAAAGGACAACATCCCCGGATCCGTTTTCAGCTTGCGTGCCAGCCCACGCAGCGAGAGCCCAGCCTCGTTGCGGATCTCACGAAGCGAGGCTGCGAGCACCTGAGAACAGGGCGACATGGAAGTCGGCTTCATGTCCTGATCGTACGAACGGAGTCCATTCCCCGTTTGAACTACCGGTGTATCTACCGTGTAACACCGGGGCTCGGGGTGCGAAGATGATGCGCGATGACGGACACTGGGAGTTCGAAGAAGCGTGTCGCCGGGCTGGCGGTGCTCGGCAGCCTGCCCGTGGTGGGGCTCGGCGTGTGGTGGGGCACGGTCGCCGAGGATCGGGTGCTCACCGTGGTGCTGAGCGTCTGCTACCTCGCGCTCCTCGCCATGGGCGGGTTCTTCCGGGACGTCTGGCGCGAACTCCGGCAACGCTGGACGGGCCGGGTGGCCGACCGGACCGACCAGGCCGTCCGGATGCGGCTTTCGCGCTACGCCCGGCGATACCGGCGGGTCCTGGCCGCCTCCTTACGGTACGTCGACCTGCGCGGGCTCGCGGTCGTCGGCTTCTACACACCCGAACTGGACGAGGTCTACGTCGACGTCAGCCTGATGTACCAGGCGCCGGACCGCGTCCCCGCCGGGTTGCTCACGGACGACTCCGGAACGGGACGGCTCAAGCTCGGCACGCTCATCGGCCAACCTAAACCGGTGGTGCTCGCGGTGCTCGGCGCGCCCGGCAGCGGAAAGACGACGCTGCTGCGGCACACCGCCCGCCACCTCTGCCGCTCCCGGCGGGGCAGGCGCCCGATCCCGGTCCTGCTCTTCCTGCGCGACCACGCCACCGCGATCGTCGCGAACCCGCAGGTGGCCCTGTCCGAACTGATCGGGCGGCAAGTCAAGCAGTACGGCATCGACGGCGCCGCCGGCTGGTTCGAGCTACAGCTGTCCTCCGGACGCTGCGTCGTGCTGCTGGACGGTTTCGACGAAGTCGCGGACCAGCGGGACCGCACCGAGGTGGCCCGCTGGGTCGAGCGGCAGTGCACCCGCTACGCGCGCAACGACTTCGTGATCACCTCCCGGCCGCAGGGCTACCGGTCCGCGCGGATCGAGGGCGCCGTCGTGCTCCAGGTGCGCCCGTTCACCGACGAGCAGGTCGACGCGTTCGTCCGGGCCTGGTATCTGGCCGTCGAGAGCCAGGCCTCGGCGGGCGACGGGCGCGCGGCCGCGAAGGCCCGGTCGGCGGATCTGCTGGACCGGCTCAAGCGATCACCGGAACTGTACGAACTCACGGTCAATCCCTTGCTGCTGACCATGATCGCCAACGTGCACCGCGAGTCCGGCGCGCTGCCCGGCAGCCGGGCCGAGCTGTACGGCGAAATCTGCCGGGTCGTGCTGCGTACGCGCCAGGAAGCCAAGGACCTGCCGGTGCTCGGCGCCGAAATCAAGGAGCCTCTGCTGCGGCGGCTCGCGTTCGACATGATGCGCGAGCACACCCGGGACGTCTCGCGCGAGGATCTGCTCGCGGCACTGCGGCGTCGAGGCAGGCAACGCACCGAAGCGCCTACCGCCGAAGACCTGCTCGCCGACCTCGCATCGAACGGCCTGCTCATCGAGCGTGAATCGGAGATCTTCACCTTCGCCCACCAGACGCTGCAGGAATACCTGGCGTCCGAGCACATCCGGATCGAACAGCTGGAACACGTGCTGGTCGAAAACGTCACGGAACCGTGGTGGCGCGAGACGACGCTGCTCTATGCGGCCCGTACGTCCGCGGACAAGATCGTCCGCGCCTGCCTCGAGTCGGACAACAGCACGGCGCTGATTCTCGCCCTCGACTGCGCCAAACAAGGTGTGGGTCTGTCGGAGAAAGTACAAGAACAGGTGGACCGGCTGCTTGACCGCGCATATTCGCCTGCGACGGAACCCGAGCTGCACAAACAACTCGTGGGTGCGCTGCTCACCCGGGAACTGCGCGGCCGGATCAGGCTCGGAGACACCGTGGCGATCTGCCGCTCGCCGTTGAACGAACGCGCGGTCGCGTTGTATCGCGTGGAATCCATCGCGGCCATCGAGGCCACGCGCCCGGCCGCGGGGTTGGGGGCCAAGGACGCGGCGGGGCTCGTCGCCTGGGCCAACGAGGTGACCAGCGGCGGTCCGTCCTATCGGCTTCCCTCGTTCGAGGAGGTGGAGACACCGCCGGTGCGGGCGATGATCCGGGAAGCCGGGATCGGCAGTCTCTGGATCACCGGCGAGGACGGCCCCGAGTTGTGGACCTTCCGGCGAGGCGGCGATCCGTACGAGATCGACGCGGAAACCGTGCGACGGCGAGTGGACGCCGACCTTCGCCGTCCGGAGCTGCCGCAGACCCGGCTGATGCTGCTGTGGCTCGCCTTGGCGATCAGCAAGGCGGACGGCGGTTATGCCGGGAAGCTGCTCGGGAAGATCCATTCCGGGAACGGTCTCGCACCCCCGGCGACCCGGCTGGACAAAGCGCTCGGCCTCGACGACTTCCCCAGAAACCTGTTGTACGAAGGGAAAAGCAGTCTCGGTGAGTTCGACTGGGTCGCCGACGACATCCAGGCTGCACGCCGGGGCGGAGCGCCGATCGGCTACGACGAAGCCGTCAACATCATGTCCACAGTGGAATCGCTGCTGCTCGGTGTCGACGACCTGCCCACCTGGGACGCGTCCGCGCTCCAGGAGGATCCGGTCGGGATCCTCCCCCGCTTCCGCCAGATGACCGGGACCGTACTGGGGCAAGCCGTGGAACAAGTGCGGCGCGAAGCACGTCAGACGGTCGAAGCCGCGCCCGACTTCCCCACCGCCTTTCTGGCACAGATTCCGGAACAGACGGAGTTCCAGTACCTGATCCCACCCGGCGTCCTCCGCGAGAAGATCGACGACCTGTGTGCTGCGGCCCTGCGGCCGGAACCCGGTACGTGGCTGCACGCAGTGACCGGCACCGTCCGGGAGTTCGGCAAAGCCCTGGCTTCCATGCACACCGAGATCCCGCGAGAGACGTTCACAGCGGTCCGCCTCGCCGCGCTGTGCCTGGCCGGAGAGCCGTCGTTCAGCGCCCACCAGGCGACGTTGTGGGAGATCGTGGCCGGGCTGACCGCGCTCGAACAGAGCCAGGAGAACGGGCTGCTCAGCGGGGCGATCGTGCTCGCCGTCGGCTGAGCGTCAGCGGTCCGCCGACTCCAACTGGACGGCCTTGCGCATGGTCGCGCGTGCGCGGCGCCGGTCGCCCGCGATGTCGTAGGCGTAAGCCAGCTTGTACCAGGCACGCCAGTCTTCCTGGTTCGCCTCCACCTCCGCGCGCCGCGCGTCGAACCACGCGTCGGCGGCGTCCCGGTCGACACGTCCGGACGGGCGGCGCGGGAGGTCCGAAACGTCCGGCAGTGCACCCTCCGACTCCAGGCGCCGCGCGAGGCGCTGGATCTGGACGCCGGAACGCCAGGTCACCACGGCGACCCAGATCCCGAGCAAGGGCAGCAGCAACACCCCGGCGCCGAGCAGGATCCCGACCGGCTCCCCGGTCTCGAACAACGCGAACGCGCGGCCGGCCAGCAGCACCAGGTAGACCACCAGCGCGGCGGTCATCACCAGCGCGAAGTTGCGGGCTTTCACAGGTCGAGCACGTTCTCCAGGCCGACCGTCAGGCCGGGCTTGGTGAGCACCGAGCGGACGCCGAGCAGCACGCCCGGCATGAACGACGTCCGGTCCATCGAGTCGTGGCGGATGGTCAGGGTCTCGCCCTGGCCGCCGAACAGGATCTCCTCGTGCGCGACCAGGCCGGGCAGCCGGACCGAGTGCACCCGGACGTCGAAGATCACCGCGCCGCGCGCACCGTCCACTTCGGACGTCGTCGCGTCCTCGCCCGGCGTGATCCCCGCCTGGACGCGGGCCTTGCCGATCAGCTGCGCGGTGTGTGTCGCGGTGCCGGACGGCGCGTCGGCCTTGCGGTTGTGGTGCAGCTCGATGATCTCGGCGGAGTCGTAGAACTTCGCGGCCTGCTCGGCGAAGCGCATCGCCAGCACCGCGCCGAGCGCGAAGTTCGGCGCGATCAGCACGCCCAGCGACGGCTTGTCCTTCAGCCAGCTGCGCACCTGGGCGATCCGCCCCGAGGAGAACCCGGTGGTGCCGACGACGGCGTGGATGTCGTGCTCGACAAGGAAACGCAGGTTGTCCATCACCGCGTCGGGGTGGGTGAAGTCGACGACGACCTGGGCTCCGGTGAGCGCCGCCAGATCGTCCCCGGCGTCGACCGCCGCGACGACCTCCATGTCCGGCGCGGCCTCGGCGGCGCTGACCACCTCGGCACCCATCCGGCCACGGGCGCCGAGTACGCCCACGCGAATCGGAGTTCCGGTCATGATGCGATCACCTCGTGCAGATCGTCGGGCAGGTCGTCGGCGTGAGCGTACGGGCCGACGACCGCGGCCGCCGACACCCCGCCGGGACGGCGCAGCAGAGTGCGAGCGAGCGCACACACGTCCTCGGTGGTGACGGCGTCGATCCGGGCGACCGTGTCGTCCACGCCGAGGTACCGGCCGTAGTTCAGTTCGTTCTTGCCGATGCGGGACATCCGCGAGCTGGTGTCCTCCAGCCCGAGCACGATGCCGCCGCGCAGCTGTCCCTTGGCGCGCTTGACCTCGGCGTCGGACAGGCCGTTCAGCGCGACCTGGTCGAGCACCTCGCGGATCACCCCGGCGACCTCGCCGAGCCGCTCCGGCTGGCAACCGGCGTACACGGCCATGTGGCCGGTGTCGGCGTAGCTCGCGACAGACGAGTACACCTGGTACGCCAGGCCGCGCTTCTCACGGACCTCCTGGAACAGCCGCGAGCTCATCCCGCCGCCGAGCGCGGCGTTGAGCACCGACAGCGCGAAGCGGCGTTCGTCGTGCCTCGACAGCGAGTGCAGGCCGAGCATCACGTGGGCCTGCTCGGTGTCGTCGGTGTGCAGGGCGAGCTTCCGCGCCGTGCGGACGCGGGCTTTCCCGGCACGCGGTGCGACGGGCGTCCCGGCGCCGTTCAGCCTGTCACGCAAAGCCTTGCGCACCAAGCGAAGCACCTGCGCGTGCTCGACGTTCCCGGCGACCGCGAGCACCATCCGCGGCAGGGTGTAGCGGCGCTTGTAGAACCCGCGCAGCGCCGACGCGGACATCTCGATGATGGACTTCTCGGTGCCGAGCACCGGACGTCCCAGCGGGTGCTCGCCGAGGATCGCGCCGACGAACGTCTCGTGCAGCAGGTCCTCGGGGTCGTCGTCGCGCATGGAGATCTCCTCCAGCACGACGCTGCGCTCGGTCTCGACGTCGCTGTCCGCGCACAGCGCCTCGAACACGACGTCGGTGACCAGGTCCATGGCGACCGGGAGATCCGCGTCGAGCACCTGCGCGTAGTAGCAGGTGTGTTCCTTGGCGGTGAAGGCGTTGAACTCGCCGCCGACGGCGTCGATCTCCTCGGCGATCGCGGTGGCGTCCCGGTTCGCGGTTCCCTTGAACAGCAGGTGTTCCAGGTAGTGCGCGGCGCCGGCCACCGCGATCGGCTCGTCGCGGGAGCCGATGCCGACCCACAGCCCGACCGTGGCCGAGCGCGACGCCGGGACGTGCTCGGTGATGACCCGCAGGCCGCCGGGGAGCACGCTCCGCTTGACCACCGCACCGTCCGAAGTGGACTCCAGCGTGCGGGTACTGCCGACGGGCTGCTCGTGCCCGGAAACCTGCCGTGCCATCGGATCCTTACTCGGGCGTGCCGTGAAGGCCTCCATCACAGAGCTGAGCGCTGTGATGGAGGCCTTCACGGACCACTACTTCTGACGAAGCGGACTTACTTCGCGTCGGCCTTCTCGGCGTCGGCGGCGGGCGCGTCACCCTCGGCGGGCTTGGCGGCGTCCTCGTCCTTGACCACGATCAGGCTGATCTTGCCGCGGTTGTCGATGTCGGCGATCTCGACGCGGAGCTTGTCGCCCACGTTGACCACGTCCTCGACCTTGGCGATCCGCTTGCCGTTGCCCAGCTTCGAGATGTGCACCAGGCCGTCCTTGCCCGGCAGCAGCGAGACGAACGCGCCGAACGCGGCCGTCTTCACCACGGTGCCGAGGAAGCGCTCCCCGACCTTGGGCAGCTGCGGGTTGGCGATCGCGTTGATCTTGTCGATCGCCGCCTCCGCCGACGGGCCGTCGGCCGCGCCCACGTAGATCGTGCCGTCGTCCTCGATGGAGATGTCGGCGCCGGTCTCCTCGGTGATCGAGTTGATCATCTTGCCCTTCGGCCCGATGACCTCGCCGATCTTGTCGACCGGGATCTTCACGCTGGTGACGCGCGGGGCGTACGGGCTCATCTCGTCCGGGCCGTCGATCGCCTCGGCGATGACCTCCAGGATGGTGAGCCGGGCGTCCTTCGCCTGGTTCAGCGCGGCGGCGAGCACCTCGGACGGGATGCCGTCGAGCTTGGTGTCCAGCTGCAGCGCGGTGATCAGGTCCTTGGTGCCGGCGACCTTGAAGTCCATGTCGCCCATGGCGTCCTCGGCACCGAGGATGTCGGTCAGCGCGACGTAGCGGGTCTCGCCGTCGACCTCGTCGGAGATCAGGCCCATCGCGATGCCCGCGACCGGCGCCTTCAGCGGCACGCCGGCGTTGAACAGGCCCATGGTGGACGCGCAGACCGAACCCATCGAGGTCGAGCCGTTGGAGCCCAGCGCCTCGGAGACCTGGCGGATCGCGTACGGGAACTCGTCCCGCTTCGGCAGGACCGGGACCAGGGCGCGCTCGGCGAGCATGCCGTGGCCGATCTCGCGCCGCTTCGGCGAACCGACGCGGCCGGTCTCGCCGGTGGAGAACGGCGGGAAGTTGTAGTGGTGCAGGTAGCGCTTCGTCGTCTCCGGGGAGAGCGAGTCGATCTGCTGCTCCATGCGCAGCATGTTCAGCGTGGTGATGCCCAGGATCTGGGTCTCGCCGCGCTCGAACAGCGCCGAGCCGTGCGCCCGCGGGACCACGGCGACCTCGGCCGAGAGCGACCGGATGTCGGTCAGGCCGCGGCCGTCCATGCGGATCTTGTCGGTGAGGACCCGCTTGCGCATGATCTTCTTCGACAACGCCTTGAACGCGCCGCCGATCTCCTTCTCGCGGCCCTCGAAGGCCTCGCCCTCGCCGATGCCGATCTTCTCCAGCACCGCGGCCTTGACCTCGTCGGTCGCGTGGTCGCGGTCCTGCTTGCCCGCGATCTGCAGCGCGGCGGCCAGGTCGTCGGTGGCGATCGCGGCGACCGCGTCGTAGACGTCCTGCTGGTAGGCCGGGTAGACCGGGAACTCGCCGGTCGGCTTGGCGGAGACGTCGGCGAGGCGCTGCTGCGCCTCGCACAGCACCTTGATGAACGGCTTCGCGGCCTCCAGGCCCTCGGCCACGGTGACCTCGTTCGGGCCCTTGGCACCGGCGGCGACCAGGTCGAGCGTGTGCTCGGTGCCCTCGGCCTCGACCATCATGATCGCGACGTCGTCACCGACGATGCGGCCGGCGACGACCATGTTGAAGGTCGCCTTCTCCAGCTGCTCCCAGGTCGGGAACCCGACCCACTGGTCCTCGATCAGCGCGACGCGGACGCCGCCGATCGGGCCGGAGAACGGGAGCCCGGCGATCTGGGTCGACGCCGAGGCGGCGTTGATGGCCAGCACGTCGTACGGGTCGTCCGGGTTGAGGCTCTGGACGGTGATGACGACCTGGATCTCGTTGCGGAGGCCGTCGGTGAACGACGGGCGCAGCGGGCGGTCGATCAGGCGGGCGGTGAGGATCGCGTCGGTCGACGGGCGGCCCTCGCGGCGGAAGAACGCGCCGGGGATGCGGCCCGCGGCGTACATGCGCTCCTCGACGTCCACGGTCAGCGGGAAGAAGTCGAAGTGCTCCTTCGGGTGCTTCGACGCGGTGGTCGCCGAGAGCAGCATGGTCTCTTCGTCGAGGTACGCGACGACGGCGCCGGCGGCCTGCTTGGCCAGCCTGCCGGTCTCGAAACGCACGGTGCGGGTGCCGAAACGGCCGTTGTCGAGCACGGCTTCGGTTTCGTGCACGGTGACTCCGGTGGAGTCGGTCATAGGGTGTATCTCCTCTTTAGTTCCTCATGCAACGGCGCGAGTCTCCCATCCTGGGACCCGTTTCGCCTGAGGACGCTCGAGGAGTGAGGCCGGTCTTCGATCGAAGCCCCCGGGAACCGTTTCCCGGGAACCACTACCGAGGACCGGCGGACGGATTCCTCGTGCGCGCTCGCGCCGGTTCTCTTCTTATGCGACCGGGGGGAGTGGCCGTGGCCACTCCCCCCGGTTTCACGCTATCGGCGCAGGCCGAGACGCTGGATCAGCGCACGGTAACGCTCGACGTCCACCTTGTTGACGTAGTTCAGCAGCCGGCGACGGCGGCCGACGAGCAGCAGGAGGCCACGACGCGAGTGGTGGTCGTGCTTGTGCTCCTTGAGGTGCTCGGTGAGGCCGATGATGCGCTTGGTCAGCAGCGCGACCTGGGCCTCGGGGGATCCGGTGTCCGAGTCGTGCACGCCGTACTCGGCCAGGATCGACTTCTTCTCTTCGGTGGACAGTGCCACTGGTGGTGCTCCTTGGTTGTGTCAGTGCCGTGCGGCCCGGACGTGATCGACGCCGGGTGAGACGGTCACGGCCGCCACGGACTGCAGCCGGACCCGATTGTCAAGGCTACCAGCAGCGTGATCGCGGCCCTCAGGCGCGCTCCAGCGGGAACCGGTCCGTCACTCGATAGCGTGACCCGTCCGGGGTTCGCTCGCTGCGCATCAGGACCACCTCGGTGGCCGTCCAGGCGCGGCTCGAGAAGCGGGCCAGCCGTGTCTTCCACGGCCGGACGAACTCCGGTTCCTCCCGGGGGAAGCGGGCCAGTGTCAGATGCGCCCGGTACGGCCGCGCCTCGGCGTCCGCCCCGGCCGCCAGCGCCAGCGCCGTCAGCCCCTCACTGGCGACAGTCAACCACAGGACGCCGGGGAACGTCCCGGCATTTTCCAGCCGGACGTCGATCGCGGGCCGTCCGGCGAGCCTTTCCCGGAGCCACCCGGCGCGTTCGGCCGCGTCGGCGTGGCCGTAGAAACCCAGTGTGACGTGCCAGTCCTCCGGCAAGGACCAGCGCAGCCGGCCGCCACCGCGCTCCCCCAGCTCCGCGGCGAGCGCGTCGACGACGTCCGCGGGCGGCATCAGCGCGCTGAAGACGTGCACGGGCTAGGTGTGCGCTCCGGCGCGGCGGAGAAGATCGGCCAGCGCCGGGAAGTCGTCGCCGAGCCGTTTGGCGGCCTCGCCGAGATCCTCGTCCTCGGCGATGTCGCGCAGCGCGGCGAGCACGGCCCGGTCGTCGGCGGTGCCGACCGGCAGGTTGTCCCTGCCGACCGTCGGGCGGGCGTCGCGGACGTCCTCCAGCGCGGCGAGAATCGCCTCGCGGTTGCCCGCGGCGACGTCGGGCACCAGTGTCTTGCGTTCCAGCATGATCATCCGCGCGAGCACGACCGGGTTGCCGATCTTGGCGCGGCGGCCGCTCATCACCTGGCTGAGCATCGGGGCGCTGATGCCGAGCACCTCGGCGAGGAAGGCCTGCGAAACGTCGAAGGCGACCACCAGGCGGCGCACCCGATCGCCGAGTGGTTCCCCGTACCACTCGCGCTGCAGCGCGATGTTCCGCTGGACGATCTTGTGGTCCTCCACCAGTTCCGCTCCCGTTAGCCCGCTATTTCGTCGGTCTCGCACCGCCGTGAGCATCTTGCCACCCCGGAGCCGCCGGTGAGGGCGAAACAGACGTTTCACCACCCCGGCTGGCCCGACCGGGGGACGATCAGCGCTCGGACCGCAGTGCTTCTCTGGTGCGGACCACGTCGTCGTCGATCTGCTTGACCAGATCCTCGGAGCGGGAAAACCGGACCTGATCGCGAAGCCGGGTGACGAAGTCCAGTGCCACGTGCTGGCCGTAGAAGTCCTCTTCGAGGTCGAGCACGAAGGCCTCGACCGTGCGCTCGCGGCCGGAGAACGTCGGGTTGGTGCCGACCGACACCGCGGCGGCCAGCTTCCGGTCCGGTTCGGACGATCGGGTGAACCAGGCACTGTAGACACCGTCGGCGGGAACGGCCGCGAAGCGCGGGGTGGACAGGTTCGCCGTCGGGTAGCCGAGATCGTGGCCCCGGCCGTCGCCGCGGACCACTATCCCTTCGAGACGGTGCGGCCTGCCCAGCGCTTCGGCGGCGGCGACCACGTCACCGGCGTCGATGCAGGAGCGGACGTAGGTCGAGGAGAACGTGATCTGGCTGGCCGCTTTGTCCTTCTCGGACAGTGAGCGGCCCTGCAGTTCGGCGCCGTAGGCGACGAAACCGAACCGCTTGCCGAGCGTGCGCAGCAGCGCGATGTCCCCGGCGGCCTTGGCGCCGAAGGTGAAGTTCTCCCCCACGAACACCTCGGCCACGTGCAGCCGGTCGACCAGGATCTCGTGCACGAACTCGTGCGGCGGGAGCCGGGACAGCTCGAGGGTGAACGGCAGCACCGCGAACACGTCGACGCCGAGGCCCTCGATGAGTTCCGCCTTGCGCCGCAACGAGGTCAGCTGCGCGGGATGGCTCCCGGGGCGCAGCACCTCGGACGGGTGCGGGTCGAAGGTCAGCACCACGCTCGGCACGTTCAGCTCGGCGGCCGCGCGCACCGTCCGCTTGATCAGCTCCTGATGCCCGCGATGCACGCCGTCGAAGATGCCGATGGTGATCACACACCGGCCCCAGCTGCCGGGAAGGTCCCCCAGACCACGCCAACGCTGCACTTTCGCCTTCTCTCCCACAGCCGTTGTCTCTCGCCGTGTCCCACCCTATGCGGGCAGCAGCACGACCACCGAACGGGCCACGCCCTCCTCGTCGGCGGCCAGCGCGAGGACCCGGCCGTCCGGAGCGAAGAGGCCGTAGGTGCCTTCGATCCCGGCGGCCGGGATGCGCTGCCCGTGCCGGATCGCGCGGGCGGTGGCGGCGTCGAGATCGCGGCGCGGGAAGGCGGCGGCGACGGCGGCGTCGAGATCGAGCGAGAGTTCGGGCTTGTCCTCCAGCTGATCGAGCGTCCGCGCCTTGGCCAGGGTGAAGGGGCCGACCGTGGTGCGCCGCAGTGCCTGGAGGTGGCCGCCGATGCCGAGCCCGGCGCCGAGGTCGCGGGCGAGCGCGCGGACGTAGGTCCCGGACGAGCATTCGACGACGGCGTCCAGCTCGATCCTGTCCTCTTCGCGGCGGGTGGCCAGGAGGTCGAAGCGGTAGACGGTGACCGGCCGCGGCGGCAGCACGACCTCTTCGCCGGCGCGGACCCTGGCATAGGCGCGCTTGCCGTCGATCTTGACCGCGGAGACCGCGCTCGGGACCTGCTGGATGTCGCCGGTGAGCTTCGCGATCCCGGCGGCGATGTCCTCGTCGGTGATCTTCGCGAGGGCGGCGGGGTCGGCGTCGGTGAGGATCTCGCCCTCGGCGTCGTCGGTGGTGGTGGACCGGCCCAGCGACAGCGTCGCGAGGTAGGTCTTGCGGTCCAGCGCGAGGTGGCCCAGCAGCTTGGTCGCCCGTTCGATGCCGAGGACGAGGACGCCGGTGGCCATCGGGTCGAGCGTGCCCGCGTGGCCGACCTTGCGGGTGCCCATGATGCGGCGGGCGCGGGCGACGACGTCGTGCGAGGTCATCCCGGCGGGCTTGTCGACGATGAGGAGACCGGGCGGCGGGGCGGGGCGGGGCTGTTTGGGGCGTGACACGGGGCGAACCCTATCGAGCGGGGTTCCGCCGCCCGGAGGCGCCGGTGATCAACTTGCGGCCGCCACAGGGGTTTCGGCCGGTTCGGCGTCCCAGCGGCGCCTGCGGATGCGGACCGGGACCGTCTCGCCGCGTGCTTCGGCGGCGAACAGGTGCGCGCGGGTACGGCGCCACCACACGAGCACGCGTGACGTGCCGAGCATCAGGAACGCGACGACCGCCAGCAGCGCGACGCGGAAGTTCCCGCCGGTCCACTGCAGCAGCACGCCGATGGACAGCGCCGCGAGCGTCGTGGCGACGAAGCCACCGACGTTGACGACGCCGGTCGCCGTGCCGACGCGCCGGAGCGGGTTGTAGTCGCGGGCGAGGGCGAAGCCGATCATCGACGCCGGACCGCCGAGCGCGAGGAAGGCGAACGCGGGCACCAGGACGGCCGTCGGGATCGGGCCGCTCCAGCCGAGCAGGACCGCCCACACCAGCGCGGCGCCGCCGAGGTAGCCGCCCACGAGCGGCATCCGCAGCGACGGGTGCCGCCCGATGATCCCGCCGACGAGCGGGCCGCCGATCATCGAGCCGAAGACGAACACCGTCAGCAGCGCGCTCGCCGAGGCCTTCGGCAGGCCCTGGCCCTGCACGAGGAAAGGCATACCCCACAACAACGTCAGCACGTTCGGCGCGAACATGGTGGTGAAGTGCACCCAGAAGCCGAGCCGCGTCCCCGGCACCTTCCACGCGCGGATCACCTGACGGCCCAATGCCTTGGGGTGTACCCGTTCGCGGACGGGCTCGGGCTCGCCGTGCGGGACGTCGCGCACCCGCAGGACGACCACGGCGGCGTAGGCGACGGTGACAAGCCCGACGGTCAGGAACGTCGGCACCCAGCCGGGTCCTTCGAGCAGGAGCGTCAGCGGGACGGTGGCGGCGAGGTTCCCAACGTAGCCGACCGCGCCGGTGAGCGAGGTCAGGACGGCGTACTGGCGGCCGGGGAAATGCGCCGCGACCAGCCGCAGCACGCTGACGAAGGTGAGCGCGTCGCCGAAGCCGAGGATGCCGCGGGCGACGAGGCCGAGCGCGTAGGACTGGGCGACGCCGAGCAGGACCTGGCCGAGGCCGAGGAAGAGCAGGGCGGCGATGAGGATCCGGCGCGGGCCGTAGCGGTCGACGAGCACGCCGGTGGGGATCTGCATCGCCGCGTAGACGCCGACCTGGAGGACGGTGAAGGTGCCCAGCGCGGCCGCGCCGACGCCGAAGCGTTCGGCGGCCTGCAGCCCGGCCACGCCGAAGGAGGTGCGGTGGAAGACCGCGAGGAGGTACACCGTGACGGCGGCCACCCAGATGAGCCAGGCCCGGCTCGTGGCGGTGACTCGGCCGGTGGCGGGCGACACGGGTTCCTCCCCAGGGTTCGGTACGGACACAGGCGTCCCCGTTGCCGCCGTATCAGTTGTATCGCCTAAGCAACGCCGAAACCTAGCCGTTACCCGGGTGTCTTTGCCCACACAGCGCGGCCAGTTGCGCCCTCCGCAACGACTTCTCCGCCCAAACACGCGAGTTCTCCGTCTGGTCACGCGAGTTCGCTTCTCCAGCACGCGAGTTCGCTCTCTCGTCGCGCCCGGCTGGTGGGCCGCCGGAGCGGGGATTCGTGGGTGGCGGGGCTCGGCACGTCGCGAACGACGCGTTGCCGACGTTGAACGTCCCGAACGGAGCGTTCGCGACATGGCCACGCCTCGGACGTCCCGAACGCGTCGTTGGCGACGCTCACCGCCCCCGGCGCGTCGTTCGCGACGTGGGCTGACCCCGTGTGTCCCGAACGCGTCGTTCACGACGTGAGCGGCTTCGGGCGGGTGGCCGCAGTCCGCCGAACGTGGGACTCGCAGGCCGGGGTCAGGCGGAGCGGATGGCGCCGGTGACGGCCCAGTCGCCGGAGCGCCAGCGGTACAGCAGCGACACGAGCCGCAGCACCATGAACGCGGACAGGCCGACCCAGATCCCGGTCAATCCCCAGCCGAAGGCGAGCGACGCCCACACCATCGGGAGGAACCCGAGCGCCGCGCTGAGCAGTGTCGCGGTGCGCAGGAAGGCCGCGTCGCCGGCGCCGAGCAGGACCCCGTCGAGGGCGAACACCACTCCGGCGATCGGTTGCAGCGCCACGAAGAACCACCACGCGTGCGGGATCTCGCCGAGCACGCCCGGGTCCGTCGTGAAGGCGTGTGGCAGCAGGCCCGACAGTCCGGCGAAGACCACGCCGAGCACGCAGCCGAACACCAGCCCGTAGCCGGTGATCTGCCCGGCGACGCCCCGGGCCTGACGTGCTACTCCCGCCCCGAGCGCGGCCCCGATCAGCGACTGCGCGGCGATGGCCAGCGAGTCGAGCACGAGCGAGAGGAACGTCCAGAGCTGGAGCACGACCTGGTGCGCGCCCACCGCCTCCGCCGACGTCCGCGCGGCGACGGCGGCTGCGGAGACGAAGCACGCCTGGAACGCGAGGCTGCGCAGCACGAGGTCCCGGCCGAGGCCCAGCTGTGCCCGCATGACGCCGAACTCCGGGCGCAGCGACACCCGCTCGCGCACCAGCGCGGCGACGAACAGCCCGGCCGAGATCACCTGCGCGACGACGTTCGCGATCGCGGAACCCTCGAGCCCCCAACCCGCGACATACACCAGCACCGGGCACAGCACCGCCGAGATCCCGTTGCCCGCCAGGACGTAGCGCAGTGGCCTCGTCGCGTCCTGCACCCCGCGCATCCAGCCGTTGCCCGCCATGGTGATGAGGATCAGCGGGGCCCCGAACAGGGCGATGCGCAGCCAGGACACCGCCGCGGCGGCGATCTCGTCGTTGCCGGTGAGCACCCGCGCCACCGGCCCGGCCAGCAGCTGACCGGCGACCAGCAGGACCAGCCCGACGAGCACGGCGAGCCAGGTGGCCTGCACGCCCTCGCGGACGGCGTCCGCGCGCCTGCCCGCGCCGTGCAGCCGCGCGGTGCGGGACGTGGTGCCGTAGGACAGGAACGTGAGCTGCGTGGACACCTGCGCGAGGACGACGCCTGCGACGGCCAGCCCGGCCAGCGGCAGCGCGCCGAGGTGGCCGACGACCGCGGTGTCGACCAGGACGTACAGCGGCTCGGCGGCGAGCACTCCCAGCGCGGGCACGGCGAGACCCAGTACCCGCTTCGCGGGGATCCGCTCGGCATCGGGCCCGGCCTCGGTGTCCAGTTCGGAATCGTTCGGCACGGGCCGAGCCTAACGACCACCCCCGACAATTCCGCCCTCCGGGAAGCGGGGAACTTCCCGGGCCGGATTCCGACGCGTCCACCGAGGGACGCCCCGGGTGCATTGACCGCACCGAGGGACGCCCCCGTCGCACTCAACGCACCGAGGGCGTCCCTCGGTGACCGCGCCACCCGCTTTCCGTCACCCCTACCCCGTAGGCTGTTTATTCGGGGGCGCTCAGAACGTGCTGAATCTT
>NZ_JBHYIQ010000159.1:6297-16532 GCF_042739895.1 Amycolatopsis sp. NPDC059021 | reverse complement strand
GGCCGCTCCCGCCCGCCCGCGCGACAGCCCCTCCCCCGCATCCGAGATCTCCACCTGCGACGACACAGACCCCCCCCCACCACACCCACCACCTTGCCCCTGAGGAAGCGCCCACTGGCAAGCCCCCCATCTGCCGAGAAATCCTTGGGGCGCTCGACCGCGGAGCCCATCAGAGCCGGGGAAGACTTGGTGCCTACGGGATCTCACCGAGGGGCTTCCGGGGGTTTTCCGGATGGCAGCGGAAAAAGGTGGCCAGACACTGGAGCCATGAGACTCCGAACCCTGGCCTTGGCGGGCACTCTCGCCGTCGGCCTGACCACGACAGGCGTCGCGAACGCGGCGACCGCGCCGGCAGAACTCCCCCGGCCGACCGGACACCACAAGGTCGGCCTGTCGACCTTTCACCTGACCGACACTCGCCGCGCCGACCCGTGGGTCCCGGCACAGCGCCGCGAGCTGATGGTCTCCCTGTGGTATCCCGCGCGCTCCGCGAGCGACCAGCGCGCGAAGTACATGACACCGCAGGAATCCGCGGCGCTGGGCACGGCGGTGAAGATCCCTGCCGACTTCTTCGCGGGCGTCGGCACGAACTCCACAGTGGAGGCTCCGGCGCTCGGCGGGAAGGCGCCACTCGTCGTGCTCTCGCCCGGTTTCATGTTGCCACGCAACACTTTGACCTCCCTCGCCGAGGAGCTGGCGAGCCGCGGCTACGTCGTCGCGGGCATCGGCCACAACTACGAGGCACTGGCGACCACGTTCCCCGACGGGCACACCACCGGCTGCGAAGCGTGCGCCATCAAGGACTGGACGAAGCTCGTCGACGCTCGTGCCGCCGACACGTCGTTCGTGCTCGACGAACTGACCGGGCCACGGTCGCCCCACGGCGTCGCGCGCCTCGTCGACGCGAGCCGGATCGCCATGGTGGGCCACTCGATCGGCGGCTCGAGTACCGCCCCGGCGATGCTGGCCGACCCGCGGATCGGCGCCGGGGTCATCGTGGACGGCAAGTTCTACACGCCGGTGACCGGCCTGAACCGCCCGTACCTGCTGCTGGGCCAGCCGGAGCACCAGCCGGGCGGCACCTGGGATCCCACCTGGGACGCCGGCTGGCCGGAGCTGGGCGGCTGGAAGCGCTGGCTGACCGTGGACAAAGCCGACCACAACACCTTCACCGACGCGAACTACCTCGCGGCGAAGGCCGGTTTCCCGATGCCCGGCAACCTCATCGAGCCGCTGCGGGGCATCCGGATCACCGAGGCGTACGTGACGGCGTTCCTCGATCAGCATCTGCGCGGCCGCTTCCAGCCGCTGCTGCGCGGCCCCTCGCCGCACTATCCCGAAGTCCGCTTCTGGAACCCGTGAACCGCGCGATCACCGGCGACCGGCCCGGTCAGGCGATGCCTTCCGGGCTGGCGCCGGTGATCGGCACTGCGTCGGCGGTGAGCCGGTCGATCTCGGCCAAGTCATCCGATGAAAGCTCGATGTCCGCGGCAGCGAGGCTCGCTTCGATGTTGGCGGGCTTCCGGGCCCCGACGATCGCGGCGTGCACGCCGGGCCGCGCCAGCGTCCAGGCGATGGCCAGCTGACTGACCGACATCCCCTTCTCCCCGGCGAAAGCCGACAGCTTGCCGACGATCTCCAGGTTGCGCCGCAGGTTTTCCCCTTGGAACGCCGAGGAACGCGAACGCCAGTCGGTGGCCTCGAACTTCGTGTCCGCGCCGAAGGCGCCGGTCAGCAGGCCGCTGCCGAGCGGGCTGTAGACCAGCACGCCGATGTCGTGCTCACGCGCGTAGGGCAGCGGGTCGGCCTCGATTCCGCGCCGGAACAGGTGATACGGCGGCTGGAGCGTCTCGGCCGGGCGGTGCTCGTCGAACGCGGCGAGCTGCGCGGTGTCGTAATTGGACACTCCGATGTGCCGGATCTTCCCGGCGTCCACGAACTCCTGCAGCACCCCGGCGGTCTCCTCGGCCGGGGTGTCGGGATCGGGCCAGTGCACCTGGTACAGGTCGATGTAGTCGACGCCGAGATTGCGCAGGCTGGTGTCGACACCCTCGGTCAGCCACTCGCGGCGCGCGTCGCGGGCACGTTCCGCGCGTGGCTTGATCCCGCCCTTCGTGGCGATGACGACGCTGTCCCGGCCCCGCTTCAGCTCGCCGCGCAATGCCTTGCCCAGCAAGACTTCGGACTTCCCCGCGCCATAGGCCTGCGCGGTGTCGAAGAGGTTGACGCCGAGTTCCCGGGCGCGCCCGACGGCGGCGATCGCGACGTCCTCGTCGAACGCTCCCCAGGCGCCACTGAGCTGCCACGTCCCGAAGGCGATCCGCGAGACTTCGAGACCGCTCCTGCCCAAAATCGTCGTACGCATGCTTCCAGCACAGCACAGACATCGGATCTCCGCAGTCACGCGTGGCGGAAATCCCGTCCATCGACACCACCAAATAACTGTTTGACAGTCGGCGCCGATCACCGGGATACTCGGCCCATGCCGGACTCCCCCACCCTGGACGATCTGCGCGTGCTCGCCCACCCGCTGCGCTTGCGGATCCTGTCGCTGCTGACCGGTACGGCGATGAGCGCCGCCGAGGCCGCGCGCGAACTCGACGAGACTCAGGCCAACGTCAGCTACCACCTGCGCCGGCTGCACGAGGCCGGACTGCTGGACATCGTCGAGGAGGTCTCGATCCGTGGCGGGCGGGCGAAACGCTATCGCCACGATCCCGAGTCCGGGCCGCGGCTGACCGAACGCAACCCCGAAGAGGACCACGTCCTCCTGACGTCGGCGGCCGAGGAACTCAAGCGCCGCATCGCATTCCGCGCACCGGAACACCCGGCGTCGATCACCGACGCCGAACTGTGGGTCGATCCGGAGGTCTGGGCGCAGGCCCTGCGCCAGGCCACCGAACTGAGCCGTCTGCTGCACGAAGCGGCCGAACCGCCGCGAACCGCAGGCACCGTCCGGGTCAGCGCCAGCGTCGCCCTTTTCGAGCTGCGATGAGCGAGGGGGTCGCATGAGCGACGCTTGCGAGCGAATCATGAATACCATGCGCCAAAAGGGATTCAACACTGTCTCGTGGAGCGAGGCGATCGCATGAGCGCGCGGACGCTGCTCGTCCCGTTGCGCGAGCGCAATTTCCGGCAGCTGGTCACCGGCAGGACGTTCGCCGATTTCGGCAACGCCGTCGCGCCGCTCGCGCTGGCCTTCGCCGTCGTGGACCTGACGGGGTCGGCGGTCGACCTCGGCATCGTGGTCGGCGCGCGCTCGCTGGCGAACGTCCTGTTGCTGCTCTTCGGCGGGGTACTGGCCGATCGGCTGCCCCGTTCGGTGATCCTCCAGGGCACCGAGCTGGCGGCGACGGTCACCCAGGCCCTCATCGCCGCGAGTGTCCTTTGTGGATTCGCCTCGATCCCGCTGCTGGTCGCGCTCAGCCTGGTCAACGGCGCGGTCGCGGCCATCTCGCTGCCCGCGGCGGCCGCGATCACCCCGCAGACCGTGTCCGCCGAACAGCTCGGCCAGGCCAACGCGCTGGTCCGGCTGCTGTCCAACGCGGGCCGGATCGGCGGCGCGGCGATCGCCGGTGTCATCGTCGCGGCCGTGGGTTCCGGCTGGGCGGTCGCGGCGAACTCCGCGCTGTTCCTCGGCGCCGCCTTGGCCTACCGCGGCATCCGGCTGCCGCGTGGCACCCGCGTCCCCGGCGGCAACCCCCTCGCGGAGCTGCGCGAGGGCTGGCGGGAATTCACCTCCCGCGCCTGGGTGTGGATCGTCGTCCTGCAGTTCATGGTGGTCAACGCCGTAGCCTTCGGCGCGCTGATGGTGGTCGGCCCGCTCATCGCCGACGACTCCTTCGGCCGCGCGGGCTGGGGTTTCGCACTGGCCGTCCAGACCGCAGGCTCGTTCGCCGGCGGCCTCCTCGCGGCGCACTGGCAACCACGCCACACTCTGATGTTCGGTGTGCTGCTGGTGGCGCTCGACTCGATACCGCTGTTCACCCTCGGCTGGTCGCCGCTGCTGCTGCCGTTGTTGTTCGCGATGTTCGTCTCCGGCCTGGCGGTCGAACAGTTCGCCGTCGCGTGGGACGTCTCGCTGCAGGAGAACGTGCCGGAGGACAAGCTCGCCAGGGTGTACTCCTACGACATGCTCGGCTCGTTCATCGCGCTGCCACTGGGCGAGATCAGTGCGGGCCCACTGGTGGAGCACGTCGGCAGAGAGGCGACGCTGATCGGCGGTGGTGTGCTCGTGGTCCTCGCGACGGCGCTCGCCCTGTGCAGCCGCCAGGTACGCGGCCTGGCCCGCAAGGTGCCGGAGGCTCAGCGCCCGGCGAGCGCCTCGTAGTACGCCTTCTGGCCGGGGTGGTAATCGGTGAACACGGGCAGCGGACCGTCCACTCCGGACGCGACGAGCTGATCGAGGTAGTACTCCCAGCCAGGGCCGATGTCGCCGATCCCGGCGTCGGACTCGAGGTGCTGGACCAGCCGCAGCACGCACGCGCCTTCGGTCACGGTCAGCAGCAGCTCCAGCCGCCAGCTGCCGTGCTCGTCCACTGTGGACACGGCGAGCCGATGCGGCGGCTCGCAGGCGTCGATGCGCAGATCGAACCACGGCGCGCCTTCTTCGAAGGCCATCTGGACCTGGACGGTGCGGCCGGGCGCGGCGTCGCCCTTCCAGGCGCCGAACCACCGCGCGGTGCTCTCCGGTTCGGTCACGCTCGCCCAGACGTCGTCGATCGGCGCGCGGAAAGTCCGCTCCAGCACCAGATCGCAGCCGTCGGCGGTGCGCAGGAGCCGCCCGGTCGGAGTGGGGGTCATGCGATGTCCTCCTCGTCGTCGCGTGCCCTCGCGCGGGCACGCCGGGTGCGCTGGACCTCGGTCTCCAGCGCGTCGAGCCGGTGTTCCCAGCCCGTGGGCCGCAGGAACCGGGCAAGCCAGCCCGCGAGCTCGGCCAGCGGCGCCGGATCGAGCACGTAGACGCGGCGGCGGCCGTCCGGCTCGTCGCGCACGAGACCGCTCTCGCGCAGGACCCGCAGATGCCTGCTGATCGCGGGCCTGCTGATGGCGAACCGCTCGGCGATCTCGCCCGCGGCGAGGTTCTCCTCCCGGAGCAGGAGGAGGATCTCGCGACGGACGGGGTCCGCTATCGCGCCCGCGACGTCCACCGATGAAGCGTAACCGATGGGTTACGCTTCAGGGAAGGCCTTTCGCCGCAGGAAGTTGAGCACGGTCAGGCGGAGGACCACGTCGTCGTCCTGGTCGATCAGCTCGGCCAAGGTGCGCACCAGACCCCGGTCGGGCTTCGACCGCGAGGGCTGGGTGTCCAGCACCGTGACCCGCAGCCGGACCGTGGTACCGGGACGGACCGGCTTGAGCCAGCGCAACTCGTCGGCGCCGGGCCCGCCGAGACTGGCCACTGTGGACAGATAGTGACCAGCGAACAACCGCATCAGCACGCTCGCGGTGTGCCAGCCGCTGGCGATGAGCCCGCCGAACGGGCCGTCCTGGGCCGTTTCCCGGTCGACGTGGAAGCTCTGCGGGTCGAACCGCCGCGCGAACTCGACGATCTCGGCCTCGGTGAACGCGGCGTGGCCGAACTCGTACGCCGCGCCGGGCCGGTAGTCCTCGAAATACCGTTCACCGATCGGGACGGCGAACGCTTCGGTCGTGGTCATGGCGGCAGCCTGCCACGGGAAAACTTCGATCCGCGGCGAACAATCGTGCGGCTAGCCTGAACGCGTGCGCACAGAGCCCGACATCGCGACGGTCGCCAGGGCGATCGGCGAACCGGCTCGCGCCGCGATGCTGCTCCAGCTCATGGACGGCGAGGCGCACACCGCCCGCCGCCTGGCCACGGTCGCCGGGATCGCGCCGTCCACGGCCAGCTCGCATCTGCGGGTGCTGTGCGCGTCGGGACTGGTGCACGTCGCCGACGCGGGACGGCGCCGGCTGCACCGGCTGGCCGGGCCCGAGGTCGCCCAGCTCGTCGAAGCACTCGCCGCGCTCGCGCCGCCCCGGCTGCCCGGCACGCTCCAACCGGTGCCGCCCACGGACGCACTCCTGGCGGCCCGGATCTGTTACGGCCATCTCGCCGGGCAACTCGGTGTCGACATCGCCGTCGTGCTCCGGAAGGACGACATCGTGCCCTCACTCGAACCCGGCGAGACCGGCGTGGTGCGCACGTTCGACCATCCGCTGCTGGCGGCGTTGGAGATCACCGGACTCGAGCCCGGCCGCGCGGGCGTGCGTGCCTGTGTCGACTGGTCACATGGCACGACACACCTCGCGGGCGCGCTGGGGAGCGCCCTGCTTTCGGGCCTGCTCGCGGCGGGCTGGGTACGCCGCCGCCCGGCCGGGCGGGCGCTGCGGATCACCGCCGCGGGCCGGGAACGCTGGGCGGA
This sequence comes from Amycolatopsis sp. NPDC059021, assembly GCF_042739895.1. Taxonomy (NCBI): domain Bacteria; kingdom Bacillati; phylum Actinomycetota; class Actinomycetes; order Pseudonocardiales; family Pseudonocardiaceae; genus Amycolatopsis; species Amycolatopsis sp. NPDC059021. The sequence continues at coordinate 10,146 of NZ_JBHYIQ010000159.1, read as the reverse complement.
GCTGGGTTTCTAGGCGATCAGCGCGACGCCCACGGCCGGACCTCTTCGAGCAGCTTCGCGACAGCCAGCACCAGATCGTCGGAATGCCGTGGCCCGACGATCTGCAGCCCGACCGGCAGCCCGGACGTCGTGCGCCCGGCGGGCACGCTGATCGCGGGCTGCTGGGTTAGGTTGAACGGGTAGCTGAACGGTGTCCACTCCGGCCATTCGCTCAGCCCGCTGCCGGGCGGGACGTCGTGGCCGGCCTCGAACGCGGTGATCGGCAGGGTCGGCGTGATCAGGACGTCGTACCGGGTGTGGAACTCGCCCATCAGGATGCTGAGCGCGGCCTTGTCGGCGAGCGCGCCGAGATAGTCGCTCGCCGAGTACGTCCGGCCTCGCTCCCAGACCCGGCGAAGCCCGGGGTCGACCTTCTCTTCGGAGCCCGGCGGGAAGGTATCGAGCAGTTTCGCCGCACCTGCGGCCCAGAGGATGTCGAAAGCGGGCTTCGGGTCGGAGAAGCCGGGATCGGTTTCCTCGATGCTCAGCCCGGCCTCGTCCAACGCGGCGACGGCCGCGGCGACGATCGCCGCGACCTCGGGGTCGACGTCGACGTAGCCCAGCGTCGGCGAGTACGCCGCGATGAGGCCGCGCACGTCGCGCCGGACCGCCTCGCGGTACGCGCCGAGCGCCGTGTCGAGCGCGGTCGGATCGCGGTGGTCGGGCAGCGACAGGATGTCGAGCAGCAACGCGGTGTCGTCCACCGACCGCGCCATCGGCCCCGCGTGCGAAAGCGGGCCGAACGGGCTCGCCGGGAAGAGCGGGATGCGGCCGTGGGTCGGTTTGAGACCGACTATGCCGCAGAACGACGCGGGTATCCGGACCGAACCACCGCCGTCGGTGCCGATCGAAAGCTCACCCATGCCCGCCGCGACGGCCGCCGCGCTGCCACCACTCGACCCGCCCGCGGTCTTCGTGGGATCGTGCGGATTACGGGTGATCCCGCAGAGCGGACTGTCCGTGACGCCCTTCCAGGCGATCTCCGGGGTGGTGGTCTTGCCCAGCACCACCAGGCCGTTCTCCCGCACCCGCGCGGCGACCGGGCTGTCGACGTCCCACGGCTGATCGGGGTCGATGCACTTCGAGCCGCGCACGGTCGGCCAGCCCTGGGTCAGGAACATGTCCTTGATCGAGATCGGCACGCCGTCCAGCCAGCCGATCGGATTGCCGTCCCGCCAGCGGATTTCGGCGGCTTTCGCCTGTTCCAGCGCGCGATCGGGGTCGACGAGGCAGTAGGCGTTGACCTCGTCCTCGCGTTCCTCGATCACCCCGAGCGCGTTCTGCGTGGCCTCGACAGGGGAAAGCTCCCCGGTCGCGTACGCGGCGACGAGTTCGCTGGCGGTCAACAATGTCGTTTCGCTCATCCAGTCCTGACTTCCGGTGACGGCACGTACCCGAGCTGCTTGTCCACGACATTGTGCAACGGTTCCCCTGCCCGCCACCGGATGAAGTTCTCCCGGAACACCTCCACCAGAGTGTTCCGCCAGCCGATGAAGTCGCCGGACATGTGCGGCGACACCAGCACGTTCTCCATGGTCCACAATGGACTCTCCGGCGGCAGCGGCTCGGTTTCGAACACGTCGAGCGCGGCACCGGCGATACTCCCCTCGCCCAGCGCCGCGACGAGGTCGGAGGTCACCACGAGCTCGCCGCGGCCGACGTTGACGAACCGCGCGGACGATTTCATCGCCGCGAACGCCGCCGCGTCGAACATGCCCTTCGTCTGCTCCGTCAGCGGCGCCACGGCGACGACGTAATCCGCGGCGGACAGGCATCCCGGCAGCTCGTCCGTGCCGTACACGACGCCGAAGTCCGGATCGCCGGTACGGGCCCGGCGCCCGGCGCCGCTCACCCGCATCCCCGCCGCGCGCAGCAGCCGCGCGATCGCCCTGCCGATCGGCCCGGTGCCGACCACCAGCACCTCCCGCCCGGCGACGCGCTCGCTCTCGCGGTGCAGCCAGCGGCTCTGCCGTTGCAGGTCCAGCGAACGGGCGAAGCCCTTCGCGAAGGCGAGGATCACGCCCAGGACGTACTCGGCGATCGCGTCGTCGAAGACCCCGCGCGAATTCGTCAGCACGACGTCGCTCTCGCGCAGCCCGGGGAACAACACCGGATCGACACCGGCACTGGCGATGTGCAGCCAGCGCAGCCGGTCGGCCGCGTGCCACGCCCCGGGGACCGCCGTGGAGAGGAAGTCGTACACGAAGAGGATGTCCGCTCCCGATAACGCATCGGGCAGTCCGGCCGCGTCCGTGTAACGAACCACCGCTTCGCCTTCGATAGCGCGCATGTCTGGTGGTTGGCCAGCGCCGCACAGCACCGCCAAAACCGGGGAATCCGACGCGATCACGTTGACACGGTAGGAGCCGCTCGTATGATTGTCAACAATCCGAGGACTGACCCCCGGAGCGACCGGACTTGTCATCTTCAGACGCTCTCCGGAGGGCTAACCTTGGACCTTGATTTCCTCGCGTTCGAAGGGCCGCTGGCACAGCGGGGCATCGGTGTCATCGCCCCGTTCGACCTCGCCCTGGAACGCGAACTGTGGCGCTGGGTGCCGATGGAGGTCTCCCTCCACCTGGCGAGAACCCCGTACGAACCGGTGCCGGTCAGCATGGAGATGGCCCAGCTGGTGAGCGATCAGCGGCACCTCGCCGCCGCGACGAGGGACGTCCTGCACGTCGAACCCGAGGTCGTCGCTTATCTCTGCACCTCAGGCAGTTTCGTCAACGGTGTCGACTACGAGCGCTCCCTCACCAAGGCCATCTGCGACGCCGGCGCGCCGGACGCGGTGACCACCTCCGGCGCGCTGGCCGAGGTGCTGCACAGCCTCGACCTGCGCCAGGTGTCGGTGCTGACCCCGTACGACGCCGACCTCACCGGGAAGCTGCACGACTTCCTCGCCGAAATCGGCGTCACCACGGTGTCGAGCGATCACCTCGGCCTCGGCGGCGGGATCTGGAAGGTCAGCTACCGGACCATCGCCGAACGCATCCTCGCCGCGGACCACAGCGCGGCCGACGCCATCTTCGTCAGCTGCACCAACCTCCCCACCTACGACCTGATCGACCCGCTGGAAGCCGCGCTCGGCAAACCGGTGTTCACCGCCAACCAGCTGACGATGTGGGCCTGCCTGCGCCGCATGGGACTGCCCGTGGTCGGGCCCGGCAAATGGCTCCGCGAGATCACCCAGCCTCCTGTTCCCTAGCGCCTACCCCCTTTCGTATCCACCCGGAGGAGTGAAGTTTCCCCGCCGTTGTTAGGATTGTCGACAATTTGCCTGCTTCCCCGGAGGTTCCGTGACCACCATCGGCTTCATCTACCCGGACCACGCCGCCGAGGACGAGTACCCGCTCGCCGAACAACTCCTGGGCGGCGATCGGAGCGGCATCCGGCTGCCGGTCGAGCACATCTACGGCACCGACCTGCACGCCGTCCCCGAACTCCTCGACCTCGGCAGCGAGGCACGGCTCGCCGAGGGCGCCTCGCTGCTGGCCAAGCACGAGCCCGACGCGGTGGTCTGGGCCTGCACCAGTGGCAGCTTCGTCTACGGCTGGGACGGCGCGCGGGACCAGGCGGACCGGCTGGCCGCCGTCGCCGGCGTCCCGGCTTCGAGTACCTCCTTCGCGTTCGTGCACGCCGCCAAGGCGCTCGGCGTGCGGCGGGTCGCCGTGACGGCGAGCTACCCCGACGACGTCGCCCGGTTGTTCGTGGACTTCCTCGCCGCGGGCGGGGTCGAGGTGGGGGGGGGGGGGTGGGGCGGGCGCAGCGCCCCCCCCCCCGCGCGGGGGGCGGGGCCCCCGGCGCGGC
>NZ_JBHYIQ010000159.1:0-6287 GCF_042739895.1 Amycolatopsis sp. NPDC059021 | reverse complement strand
GCGCGGACATCGACACCGCGGCCGAGGTCGGCGCACTGGCCCCGGAGGCGGTGGCCGAGCTCGCCGCCGGGCACGATCACCCGGACGCCGACGCGGTGCTGGTACCGGACACCGCGATGCGCACGCTCGGCGAGATCAACGCCGTCGAGGCCCGCCTCGGCAAACCCGTGCTGACCGCCAACCAGGTCACCGTCTGGGAGGGGCTGCGCCTGGTCGGGCAGGCCCCGCTCGTCCGCACCCTCGGCGCGCTGTTCCAGGCGGGGAACGCGTGAGATGAGCCTGTCCGACATAGAACCGGTCAGCCGGGAATCCACCGCGGGCATCATCGCGCGCCAGCTGCGCGAGGCGATCATGACCGGTGCGCTGCCGCCCGGCACCCAGCTCGGCGAGACCGACCTGGCCGCCCGCTTCCAGGTGTCACGGGGGCCGCTGCGCGAGGCGATGCAGCACCTGGTCTCCGAGGGGCTGCTGCGCAGCGAACGGCACCGCGGGCTGTTCGTCATAGACCTCGGCCCCGGCGACGTCTACGACATCTACTCCGCCCGGTGGGCCATCGAACGCGCCGCCCTGCTGCGGGCGTTGCGCGGGGATCGCGAGCAGGTCGCCGTCACGCTCGAACAGGCCGTCACCGAGATGGCCGCCGCGGCAGGCGCGGACGATCCCTCGGCGATCTCCACCGCGGATCTGCGTTTCCACGAAGCGCTGATCGAGGCCTCGGGCAGCAAGCGGCTCGTCCGCATGGCCCGCACCCTCCTCATCGAAACGCGGATGTGCCTCGCGGCACTTCAGGGGACGTATCAGCGGGTCGAAGAACGCGTCGAGGAACACACGCACATCATCGAAGCGCTGCGCGCCGGGGACGAGGCACGGGCGCTGGCCCTCCTGGAAGCGCATATGGAGGACGCCGTGCGACGGCTCGCGCCCGGTACCAGCCTGACGCAGAGCGAGGCTCCCCCGGTCGGTTGAGCGGGATTCAGGAACCACAACGCACCCCCAGCACCGGCTGGCCACCGCGCCCCCGGCGGAACTTCGCGTCCCACGGCCAGAACCCGTCGTCATCGGCGTAGACCAGTTGCCGCGCCCGGATGTCCGGGCCGTAGAGGCCGACGGCCATGACCAGGTGCGCGGACGGCTCGGTGAGCTCGACGACCTCGATCGACGGCCCGTCGCGCAGCGTGTACTGCTCCCCGTGCTCGGGCGGCTCCGCGTGGCACGCGTGCTCGGCAACGCAGTTGAGCAGCGACCCCGCCGGGTACAGCGGCAGCCCGGTGACGACGAGTTCCGGCAGTTTCCGTTCGGTGAGCCCGATCGTGTAAGCCCACGGCGGGCTGTGTCTCGATCCCTCCACTCCCTGCACCATCCAGCCGCACTTGCCGATCACGGTGCGGACGTAGCGCAGATAGTCGGCCCGGGTCTTGTCGGGATTTTCGCACTGCCAGCACATCCTGGTGCCCCCTCCTGCTCGGTTGTGGGTGAGCGGGAGCCAGTGTCGGGGAGGGCACCGACGAAACGGGGCGGGCGATCAGCCGAGATTGTCGGCGACTACCGAACCGAGCCGGGTTGTGGTAGCGGTGCCGCCGAGGTCGGGGGTGACCGCGGCCGGATCGCCGAGCGTCCGGTCGACGGCGGCACGGATCGCTTGCGCGGCACCGGTTTCGCCCAGATGTTCGAGCATCATCGCGGCGGCGAGGATCTGCGCGACCGGGTTCGCGATGCCCTGCCCCGCAATGTCCGGAGCGCTGCCGTGGACCGCCTCGAACATCGACGGATGTTCACCCGATGGATTGATGTTTCCGGAGGGAGCCATGCCCAGTCCGCCGGTGATCGCGGCCGCGAGATCGCTGAGGATGTCACCGAACAGGTTCGACGCGACGACGACGTCGAGGCGTTCCGGCGCCTGCACCATCCGCGCGGCCAGCGCGTCCACATGGCACTGTTCACTGTGGACGTCCGGATATCCGGCGGCGACCTCGGCGAAGATCTCGTCCCAGAACGGCATCGAATGGATCAGGCCGTTCGACTTGGTCGCCGAGCACACCCGGCCGTCGCGCGTGCGCGCGAGTTCGAAGGCGTACCGGATGATCCGCTCGACGCCGACCCGGGTGAAAACCGATTCCTGCAAGACGAATTCGCTCGGTTGTCCGGTGTTGTGACGACCGCCGATGGCCGAGTACTCGCCCTCGGAGTTCTCCCGGACGATCACCATCTCGAGTTCCTCGGCCTTGCGCCCGGCCAGCACCGACGTCGTGCCCGGCAGCAGCCGCACCGGACGCAGGTTGACGTACTGCGCGAACGCGCGCCGCACCGGGATCAGCAAGCCCCACAAGGAAACGTGGTCCGGGACGCCGGGGAAGCCGACGGCACCGAGCAGGATCGCGTCGAACGCCGACAACTGCTCGATACCGTCTTCGGGCATCATCGACCCGGTGCGCGTGTAGCGCTCGCAGCTCCAGTCGAATTCGGTCCACGCCAAGGAAAAGCCGAACTTCCCGGCGGCACGGTCGAGGACCTTGCGGGCCTCGGCCGTGACGTCGACGCCGATCCCGTCGCCCGGGATGCTCGCGATGCGGTAGGTCTTCACAGGCTTACCGCGATGTACTTGACCTCGAGGAACTCGTCGATGCCGACCGAGCCGCCCTCGCGGCCGAGGCCGGACTGCTTGATCCCGCCGAACGGCGCCGCCGGATTCGACACGATGCCCTGGTTGAGCCCGATCATCCCGGCTTCCAGCCGCTCCGACACCCGCAGCGCCCGCTTGACGTCGCTGGTGTACAGATAGGACACCAGCCCGAACTCGGTGTCGTTGGCCTTCGCCACCGCCTCGTCCTCGGTGTCGAACGGCGTGATTGGCGCGACCGGCCCGAAGATCTCCTCCGAGGTCAGTCGCGCGTCCTGCGGCACGTCGGTGAGCACGGTCGCCTGGTAGAAGTGGCCGGGGCCGTCGACGCCCGCGCCGCCGGTGAGCACCCGCGCGCCCTTGTCGGTGGCGTCCTTGACGAGTTCGGTGACCTTCGCGACGGCCTTCTCGTCGATCAGCGGCCCCACCACGACGCCTTCTTCGGTGCCGCGCCCCATCGGCAGCGCCTGCATGCGCTCGGTGAGCCTGCGCGCGAACTCGTCGGCGACGTCGCGCTGCACGTAGAAGCGGTTCGCGGCGGTGCACGCCTCGCCGATGTTGCGCATCTTCGCCAGCATCGCGCCCTCGACAGCGGCGTCGAGATCTGCGTCGGCGAAGACCAGGAACGGCGCGTTGCCACCGAGTTCCATCGACGTGCGCAACACCTTGTCCGCGCACTGTTCCAGCAGCTTCCTGCCGACCCCGGTGGAGCCGGTGAACGACAGCTTGCGCGCGCGGCCGTCGCGGATGAGCGGCTCCATCACGCCACCGGAATCATGCGTGGTGAGGACGTTGAGCACTCCGGCGGGCAGCCCCGACTCGGCCAGGATCCCGGCCAGTGCCAGCATCGACAGCGGGGTCTGCGCGGCGGGTTTGATCACCATCGTGCAGCCCGCCGCGACGGCGGGGCCGATCTTGCGGGTGCCCATCGCCATCGGGAAGTTCCACGGCGTGATGAGCAGCGACGGGCCGACCGGCTGCTTGGTCACGAGGAACCGCCCGGCACCGTTGGGGGCGACCGCGTAGCCGCCGTCGATGCGGACGGCCTCCTCGGCGAACCAGCGGAAGAACTCGGCGGCGTAGGTGATCTCGCCCTTCGACTCGGCGAGCGGCTTGCCCATCTCCAGCGTCATCAGCAGCGCGAGTTCCTCACTGCGCGCGACGAGCAGTTCGTAGGCGCGGCGCAGGATCTCCCCGCGCTCCCTCGGCGCTGTCGCCGCCCAGTCCGCCTGCGCGGCGACAGCGGCGTCGAGTGCCGCGACGCCATCAGCGGGCGAGGCGTCGGCCACCTGGCACAGCTCCGCGCCCGTCGCCGGGTCCTGGACGGCGAACGTCTTCCCCCCGCTCGCGGCGACCCATTTGCCCCCGATGAACAGTTCCTTGCCAACCGCGTCGACGACGCCGCTCTCGGTGATCGCGCTCATCCAGCCTGCTCCTCCGTGTTGTCTCCCCGGCCATGCTATGGATATTGTCAACAATCGACAACTGTTCCGCCCGACCTAGGAGCACCACTGCCATGGCCCAGCTCTCCCCGCTGCTCAAGCAGGCAACTCCCGTCGTGGTCGACCACGGTGAAGGGGTGTACCTCTACGACGTCGACGGGAAACGTCACCTCGACTTCACCGCCGGGATCGGCGTGACGAGTACCGGCCACTGCCATCCGGAGGTGGTCCGCGCGGCGCAGGAACAGATCGGCAAGCTCATCCACGGCCAGTACACGACCGTGATGCACAAGCCGCTCCTGGAACTGACGAAGCGGCTCGGCGACGTACTGCCGAGCGGACTCGACTCACTGTTCTTCTCGAACTCCGGCAGCGAAGCCGTCGAAGCGGCGTTGCGACTGTCGCGACAGGCGACCGGACGGCCGAACGTCATCGTGTTCCAGGGCGGGTTCCACGGCCGCACGGTCGCCGCGGCGACGATGACGACGTCGGGGACGCGGTTCAGCGCGGGCATCGGGCCGCTGATGGCCGGCGTGCACGTCGCCCCGTTCCCGTACGCCTATCACTACGGCTGGGACGAGCAGACCGCGACGAAGTTCGCGTTGCGCGAGCTGGATTACCTGTTCGCGACCGTCAGCGCGCCGAACGAGACGGCGGCGTTCTTCGTCGAGCCCGTGCTCGGCGAAGGCGGCTACGTCCCGGCGAACACGGAGTTCCTCGCCGGACTGCGTGAACGTGCCGACGCGCACGGCATCCTGCTGGTGATGGACGAGGTGCAGACCGGGTTCGGCCGCACCGGGCGCTTCTGGGGACACGACCACTTCGACGTCCGCCCGGACATCGTGCTCATCGCCAAGGGGCTCGCGAGCGGATTCCCGCTGTCGGGCATCGCGGCGCCGGAATCGCTGATGGCCAAGGCCTGGCCGGGTTCGCAGGGCGGGACGTACGGCGGCAACGCGGTGTCCTGCGCGGCGGCGATCGCGACGCTGGACGTCATCCAGCGCGAGGGCCTGGTCGAGAACGCGGCCGAGCGCGGACGTCAGCTGCTCGAAGGCGCGCGGCTGATCGCGGACAAGACGGCCGCGATCGGCGAGGTACGCGGACTCGGCCTGCTGGTGGGCACGGAGTTCACCACGCCGGACGGCGAGCCGGACACGGCAACCGCGCAGAAGGCGCAGAAAACCGCAGCGGAGCACGGTTTGCTGCTGCTGACCTGCGGGGCCTTCATGAACGTCGTCCGCATGGTGCCACCCCTGGTGGTCGACGCGGCACAGGTCGACGACGCGCTGCGTATCTGGGGCGACGTCGTCTCGACGGTTACGGGGAGCTGAACCATGGCGCGCTACATCACCATCACCCTGGACAAGCGCGGCGTTTCGTGCCGCGCCAGGCTGCTCGACGACGAAGCCCCGCGGACGTGCCGCGCGGTGTGGGACGCGTTGCCGCAGAGCGGTTCGGCGTACCACGCGAAGTACGCGCGCAACGAGGTCTACACACTCGTGCCGCCGTTCGCCGACCCGAAGCCGGGGCGGGAAAATCCGACCATCACCCCGATCCCGGGCGACGTCGTGTACTTCGGCTTCGAGGCCTGGGAGATCGGGAACCCGGCGTACGGCTACGACTCCGGCAGTGAGGCGCACAGCGATCAAGGTGCCACGGACCTCGCGATCTTCTACGGCCGCAACAACCTGCTGATCAACGGGGACGCGGGGTGGGTGCCCGGCAACGTCTTCGCGACGATCGAGGAGGGACTCGCGGAGATGGCCGCCGCGGCACAGGACCTCTGGCTACGCGGGGTCGAAGGCGAAACGCTGACCTTCGCCCGCGCCTGAGAGTTCCGGCGGCTCTCCCGGCTCGTTGCCCTGAACGACGCGTTCGGGACGCTGATCGTCTCGAACGCGTCGTTCGCGGCAGGTCTAGTCAGCTGCGGTGTCCACAAGGACTCTCGTGCCGGTAAGGCCACCTTGAGGGCGTCTGACGCCCGTAAGGTGGCCTTACCGGCACCGCGGCACACCGAGAAGGCGCCGCGGCACGTTTGTCTGGCGCGCTCGCGCCCGCCATACCCCTTTGGGTTCCTGGCATTGGTGCTGACCTCACCGAGGGACGCCCTCGTCGCATCGCGGCGGCACGGCTGGACCGTTCGCGACGCCATGGCGCCACGAGGGGCCCTTTCGTCGCATCGGACGTTCCGTGGGGGCCTCCTTGAGGGACCCTGGGTCCCTCAAGGC
>NZ_JBHYIQ010000158.1:11754-16880 GCF_042739895.1 Amycolatopsis sp. NPDC059021 | reverse complement strand
TCCTCAAGGGACCCAGAGTCCCTCGGGGAGGCCCCCACGGACCCTTCACCACGAGACGATCCACAAAGGACGGATCAGGAGCCGCATGCCTTGCAGGGCAAGGAAAGCGGCTAGGCTACGGCGGGAGCACCGAACCAGCGGGCCAGTGCGTCGTGAAGCTCCTCCGGGTGACCGGCGAAGCAGACATAGCCGTCCGGCCGGACGAGGCGGACATCGCCGGGGTCGCCGGGGGTGTGGTCCACCCGCCCCCGCCACCCGTCGGCGATCCCGGGCGGTCCGCCGAGCAGCAGGCCACGCCCGGAGTGCAGCTCGACGTCCGGCAGCCGGGCGCCCAGCAGCGGATGGGCCGGGCCGTCCGGCATGTCGTAGCGGATCTCCAGACCGGAGATCATGCCCGCCAGCAGCCGGTTCCCGTCCGGGGTGGCGGCCAGCTCGGCGGTGATGGCCCGCAACGCGAGCACGTCCGGGTCGGGCACCATCAGCACGCCCTGCGCGCGGGTGTTCTGCAGCACCCGCGCGGCCACCGGATGCCGTTCGGCGTGGTAGGTGTCGAGCAGGCCGTCGGTCGCCCAGCCCGCGACCGCCGCGCCGAGCTTCCAGCCCAGGTTGAACGCGTCCTGCACACCGAGGTTCAGCCCCTGCCCGCCCGCCGGCGAGTGGATGTGCGCGGCGTCCCCCGCGAGGAAAACCCGGCCCGTCCGGTAGTGCTCGGCCTGCCGGGAGGCGTCGGTGAACCGCGAAGCGTGACGGATGTGGAGCAGCTTCGCGGCGTCCCCGTGCGCGTCGTGCAGGGCGGCCCGGACCTCTTCCTCGGTGATCGGCGCGTCACGGCCGAGCCCCTGCTGTTCCTGGCCTGCGAACACGAAGCGGTAAGCGTTGTCCTCCAACGGGATCAGGAAGCCCGACCTGCTCGCGGACGGCTCGAGGTTCGGTATCCGCCATTCCGTGGGCAGCCTCGGATCCTCGGCCAGCACGACGTCGGCGACGGCCATCGAAACCCGCCCGTCCCTGCCGGGGAACGCGACCCCGAGCTCCTTGCGCACCCGGCTGCGCCCGCCGTCGGCACCGACCGCGTACGCCGCGCGCAGCGTCCGCTCCCCCTCGGGGCCGCCGACCGTGAGGGTGACGCCGTCGGCGTCCTGCTCCAGCCGGAGCAGTTCGGTGCCGCGCGACACCGGGATGCCCGCACCGGCGAGCCGGGCCTCCAGTGCCTCCTCGACCCGGCCCTGCGGAATGCCCACCTGGTAAGGGAACCGGGTGTCGAAGACCGAATAGTCCAGGCGCAGCCCGGCGAAATGCCCGCCGGGGATGTTCGCGACGGCCCGGTCGGCGATCGGCGCCAGCCAGCCCCGCGCGTCGAGCAGTTCGGCGGTGCGCGGCTGGAGGTTCAGCGCCTTCGACTGCGGGCTTCGCGCGGCCAGCCGGTCCAGGACGGCGACGCGCGCTCCGGCCAGTTCCAGTTCGTTGGCCAGTGCCAGCCCGGTCGGCCCGGCGCCCACGACGATGACGTCGGCGTCCATGCCCGCCTCAGACCTTCAGGCCGTGCTTGGTGACGTACCGGATGTGGAAGGTGATCAGCCCGCCGAGGACCACCAGCCACTGCAGCGTGCTCACGAGCGGGACCGAGTCGATCGGCAGGCTGTAGGCGAGGATCACGCGGACGACCGCGTCGAGACAGAAACCCAGCCCCCACACCAGCGTCACGACGCGCAGATGCCTGCGGAACGCCGGCTCGGTGTCCCAGCGGGAGTCCCACTGCCGGTGTCCTTCGGCGCCGATCTTCACGGTGACGATCGTGCGTGCCATCGACCGCATGAACGGCTGCTGGGTCAGCAACGAGCCGAGCACCCACAGCCCGAGCGCGCCGAAGATCCAGCTGTCGCGGACCAGCAGCAGCCGCGGATCCCCGGTGACCATCGAGGTCAGCGCGCCGAGCAGGACCAGGCTCAGCGTGAACAGGGCCAGCGGGTCGACCCTGCGCTGCTTGACCAGCGTGTACCCGATCATCGGCAGGGCGAGCAGGGCGCCGCCCACCAGCGACAGCCACTGGTTCAGGCCCGCGGCGCGCAGGCCGTAGTAGCCGCCGAGCGGCAGCACCAGTTCGAGGAGCAGTTGCAGCACCAGGTGCTTGCGCAGCGCCGCGGTCTTCTCGCGCTGGGTCCGCTCCACCGGAGCGGTCTGGGCGGATGCTTCCACAGTCATGGTTTCGTCCTTGTCGTCTGGGGTGGAGGCGGGCACGGTGCCGGTCACTGCTTCCGGACGGCCCGGTCGAAGAGGTCGGCCAGCTCGCGGGCGCACGCCGCCGTGTCGAAGTCCGGATCGACGGCGGCCCGGTTGGTGATCTGGTCGAGGGCGCCGTTCACCGCGAGCACCAGCACCAGCGGGTCCAGTTCCCGGATCTCGCCCTGCCGCTGCCCCAGCCGGATCCGCTTCTCCTGCTCGGTGGCGAACGCGGCCATGGCGGGGGCGAGGCCGCGCAGCTCCGGGTCCTCGGTCTGCACCGCGTTCACGATCGTCTGCAGGGCACGCTGGTGCTTCGGGTACTCGTCGAGCAGGGCGACCCGCGTGGTGATGTAGAGCCGCAGCCTGCCGAGAATACTGGTCTCGGTGTCCATTTTGGACAGCAGGAACTCGCCGTTGACGCGCAGCACCTCGGCGACGACCTCGCGGATCAGATCGTCCTTGCCCTTGAAGTGGTACGAGATCATCCCGGTGCTGCTCAGCCCGGCCTGCTTGGCGATCTTGGCGAAGCTGGCGCCGGCGTACCCCTGGTCGGCGATGACCTCGATCGCCGCGTCCACGATCTGCGCCCGGCGGGCCGATTCGATGAACGTCCGACCGCCTTGCTTGTCCGAACTGCTTTTTGCTGGCATGAGCAAATACTAACGCGTCTTGCTTGCCTGAGCAAGACCTAGTTCAACCGAGCAAACCTGTGTTCGCCGGGACGAAAGGGACTATCCGGACCCCTGCTCCCGTCGCTTCCCTACCGCGACGGGCGCCGTCGATCGACCCCTCGTTCGGGGGAACTCCGCGGTGGTTTCCCCCGAACGGCACGCCATCCGGTTTTCCGGCTCCGGCCGGGGGATCCGCGACCCGGTCCGCAGCGATCGCCCCTCGTGAGGGTGACAACCGGCACCTGACCCACCCGTTGCCTCGTAGTTGCCGCACCAGGCCGTCCGTGTTCGGATCCCAGCGTCAGCCGATGGAGACCACAGACGAGGGAGTGCACTTCATGCGCAGGACAATTGTCCAGGCGGTGGCGGGCGCGGCGGTCGTGGCCGCCGCGGTCACCGCCTGCGGATCCGGGGACTCGAACAGCTCCAGCGGGTCGTCGAGCTCCAGCGCCGCGCCGCCGGGCGCCGGCGCTCCCAGTTCGGCAGGGCAGGGTGCGGCGAACGGCGCCGTCGGGCAGGTGAACTCGGCGATCGAGCAAGCACTTCAGCAGAGCCCCCTCACGTTCGAACCGCAGAAGGCGGATCTGACGGACAAGGGGAAGCAGACCGTCACGCAGATCGCGAAAGCGTTGCAGGGCAACGACGTCAAGATCACCGTCGCCACGCACGCCGGCTATCCCGACGCGCAGCAGGCGAAGACGTTGTCGGAGAAGCGCGCGCAGGCCATCGCGTCCGACCTCGAAGGGCAGGGCGTGGCCAAGGACCGTGTCAAGCAGGAAGCGACCGGAAACGAGAAGGCGCAGGGTGATCAGGCACTGAACACCCAGATCAGCGTCGCGCAGTGACCTGGCGCGACAGTGCGGGCGAGCGGCACGGACCGCTCGCCCGCCCAGCGCTGTCCACAGTGGATCCTTCGGGCCGCTGCTATTACCTCGTGGGCCCCAGTGGCTACCCGAACTTCGGCGACGAGCTGATCGCCGCCACCTGGCTGCGTTATCTCGCGCGGACCGCGCCCGGCGCCGAGGTGTGGCTGGACTGCCATTCGCCGGGCCCCGCGCAGCTGCTGCTCGGCGGCCTGCATCCCCGCCTGCGGTGCGTCGACACCTTGTGGAGCCTGTGCGGCGAGGCACCCTCGGACGACCCGTGGGAAGTGGCCGCGTGGGTCCAGGAGGTCGTGCACGATCCCGGACGGGCACCGCGCCGCGACGCGGGAATCGCCCTGCTCGGCCGCGCCGACGTGGTGCACTTGATCGGCGGCGGCTACCTCAACGCCTTGTGGCCACGGCACCTCGGCCTGATCGCGGGCGCGGCCGCCGCGGCCCGGCGCTCCGGTGGTCGCGCGGCCATGACCGGCCAGGGATTCATGCCGTTCCCCGATGGCGCGACGCACCTCCTGCGTTCGCTCGCCGACCGCTTCGACGTGGTCGACGTCCGCGACGACCCGTCGGCGGAGCTGCTGGCCGGGTCCGCCGCCGCGTACCGGACCTGCGACGACGTGTTCCTCGACCTCCCCGAGCCGTCGGCACGTACCCGGGCACGCGAGTTCGTGCTGTGCGTGCAGTCGGACATCGGCGACCTCGAAGTGTCCACTTTGGCCGCCAGGGTGCTCGGCATGCTGCGGGCCTGGCGGGCCGAACCCGGGCAGATCGCCGTCGTGGAAGGGATTCCGCGGGTGGATCGCGCGGTCCACGCCCTGCTCGAACACGAACTCGACGGCGCCGAATTCCACCCGTTCCGGGACGTCTGGCGGCACGGGGTGCCCGTGGCCCCCGGCCAGACCTGGATCTCCACGCGCTACCACCTGCACCTGGTGGCCGCGGCCGCCGGGGCCACCGGAGTCGCGCTCAGCGTTTCGCCCGATTACTACGCGACGAAGCATCGGAGCCTGGCCGACCTCGGCTCGGGGTGGACACCGCTCGACGCGCTGTCGGCGGAGATACCGGAACGTCCGGACGGGACCGGGTTTCCGGCCTCGGTCCTGCGGCGCTGCCGTCAGCTGAAGCTCTCGGTGGCCGAGGCGGTGTACGGTACCCCGCCGGACGCGACGACCGAGCCCGCCGGGCACCCCACGGCGCGGCGCCGGGTACTGCGGCCCCGCTGGTCCCGGACAGGCGGCTGAACCAGCGAACGACCCGAGCACAAGCCGTGAAGGCCCCCTTACTGGCGTTGAGCGCCGGTAACGCTGTCTCTTTTAAACAACTGACGCTGCCCACGACAATACAAGTGTATATC
>NZ_JBHYIQ010000158.1:5130-11745 GCF_042739895.1 Amycolatopsis sp. NPDC059021 | reverse complement strand
CCTTACTGGCGTTGAGCGCCGGTAAGGAGGCCTTCACGGCCCGTCGATCACCAAGCTGTGGTTCAGCGGCCGTAATTCCCCTCTTCCGGGTTACCGCCCTGCGGCTCCTGCCCGCCCTCGGCAGAGCCGGATTCCTGCTGCCGGCCGCCGGATTCGCCGCCGAGGAAGCCCTTGGCCTTTTCGGCGGCCGTGTCGATCTTGTCGGCGTGCTCGCCGAACTTGGACTTCGCGAGGTCGGCGGCCTTGTCGACGTGCTCGTCGCTCACCTTGTTCTTGATGCCTTCGAAGTCGATACCCATCGGCACTCCTTTCACCCACTCCGTGAAACCCGGTGTGCGCCCGGGGCCGGATCGGGCCCGAGCGGACCCGCTGACAGTTCCATCAAAGGCGACTCCGGTGACTTCGCAACTCGGGAGACCGGGGTGGGTGAAAGGTAAATGCGCACCTTCGATCCACAGTGGACTCATCAGCCCCACGCGCACCAGCGAGGCCTCAGGCGGGAACCAGTGCGTCCAACCCAGAGTAGTCCTTTGTGGACAGTTCGAGACCCGCCGCCGCGAAGTTCTCCTCCAGATGCCGGGTGGACGACGTGCCGGGAATGGGCAGCATCACCGGCGAGCGACGCAGCAACCAGGCGAGCGCCACCTGCGCCGGGGTCGCGTCCAGCCGGGCGGCGACCTCGGCCAGCGGGCCGTCGGAGGCGACGCTGGGTTTGATCGGCAGCCACGGGATGAACGCGATCCCGTGTGCTTGGCAGTACTCCAGCACGGCTTCCGAAGCGCGATCGGTGAGGTTGTACCGGTTCTGGACGCTGACGACCGGGGTGATCCGCCGGGCTTCGACGAGCTGATCGACCGAGACCTGGGAAAGGCCGATGTGCCGGATCTTGCCCTCGTCCCGCAGTTGCCGCAGCGCACCGATCTGCTCGGCGAACGGGACCTTCGGATCGACGCGGTGCAGCTGGTACAGGTCGATCCGCTCGACGCGCAGCCGGCGCAGGCTCAGCTCGGCCTGCTGGCGCAGGTACTCCGGGCGGCCGAGCGGGACCCACGCGCCACCGGGCCGGGCGTGCCCGCCCTTGGTGGCGATCACCAGGCCGTCCGGATACGGGTGCAGGGCTTCGGCGAGCATCTCCTCGTTCAGCCCCAGCTCGTAGGCGTCGGCCGTGTCGATGAAGGTGACGCCGATTTCGACGGCACGGCGGGCGGTCGAAATCGACGCGGCCCGTACCGCGGGCGTGGTGCTGTGCAGGCGCATGGCACCGAGGCCGAGCCGGTGGACGGGCAGGTCGCCGCCGATGCGCAGGGTGGTCTCGACTGAGGACACGAAAGATTCTCCTTGTGGCCGTGGGGTCTTCGTCCACCTTGCGGCCTCGGCCTTGTTAAGACAATCGAGACTTTCTTTCCCCGACCACTTAGTATCGCTAATGTGTTGAATCTCGAACGCCTCCGGGTCCTGCACGCCGTCGCCCGCACCGGCTCGGTCCGCGGCGCCGCCGAGGCCCTGCACGTCACCACGTCGGCGGTGTCCCAGCAGCTGACGCGGTTGGAACGCGAGATCGGGCAACGCCTGCTCGAGCGCCAAGGTCGTGGCATCCGGCTCACCGACGCCGCCTCGCTGCTCGCCGACCACGCCGAGCGGCTGCTCACCCAGGTCGAACTGATCGAGGCGGATCTGGCCGAGCATCGCGGCGCGGTGACCGGCGCGGTGACGGTCGCGGCGTTCGCCACCGCGGCGCGTGGCCTGCTGCCCGATGCCTTGCGCGCACTGCGAAAACGGTATCCGGACCTCGATGTCCGGCTGGCCGAGCACGAACCGCACGAGTCCCTGCCCGCGCTCGCACGCGGGGATCTCGACGTCGCGATCGTCCAGGACTGGCCGGACGCGCCCTTGCCGGTTCCCGAAGGCCTTTCCCGCCGCCCGCTGGCCGAAGACACCTTCGACGTCGCAGTGTCCACTCAGGACCCACTCGCCGGGCGGGACGTCCTGAAGCTCGCCGAACTGCGCGATCAGCGCTGGATCGGCTGGGCCGCCGGGCAGATCTGCCACGACTGGCTGACCTCGAAGCTCCGCGAACTCGGCGCGGAGCCGCGCGTCACGCACACCGCGTCCGAGCATTCGACCCAGCTCGCCCTGGTCGCCGCCGGACTGGGCGCGGCGCTCATCCCCCGCCTCGGCCGCGATCCGGTGCCCCGCGGCGTCCGGTTCGTGCCGCTGAGCCCCGCGCCGCGACGGCGGATCTTCGCGCTCTGGCGGGCCAGCGCGTTCCCCCGGCCCGCGATCCAGGCGACGCTGACGGCCTTGGACACCACCGCGAAATCGGGACACCGCTCCCATGCGCCCGGGACACCCCGTGCCCGAGGATGAACGATGACACCGGAAATCCTTGGGGGACAACGATGACACGCAGAACGACGGCCTTGGCGTGGTGTGCCGCGCTCCTGCTCGCGACGGCAGCGCCCGCGCACGCCGCCCCGTCGGCGACCCGGCCGGACGGTGCCGAACTGCTCTACCGGCCCGCCGGTCCGGCCAGCGCACAGAACGCCGCCTTCTCCCCCGACGGCGCGACAGTGGTGTTCACCCAGTTCCCCCGCGGCTACAACGCCGGGCCCGCGGCGCTCGAACTGCTCGGGTTCGCCCCGGGCGGCACCCCGCGGCAGTTGTTCCAGGAAGGCGACCAGAGCGCGGTCAACCTGCCGGGCACCAGCTGGAACGCGGCGGCCGGGCTGATCACGTTCTCCTTCGACGGCACGGATCTGGACGAGATCTGGACGATCCGGCCGGACGGCGGCGGGCGGAAGCAGGTCACCACGCACACCGGCCCGCGCGGCTTCACCGAGCCGAGCTTCTCGCCGGACGGCCAGTGGATCGTCTTCCAGGAGAACCTCGACCAGAGCGGACCGGGCGCGCTCGGCAGCATCTGGAAGGTCCGGCGGGACGGCAGCGGGCTGACCCGGCTGATCGACGGGCCCGGTACCGGCACGGACAACCGCCAGCCGAACTGGTCCCCGCGCGGTGACCGGATCGTGTTCCAGGCACGCGGCGCGACCGGCGCCTGGAAGCTGCGCACGATCAGCCCGGACGGCGGCTCGTCGCGAGCGGTGACCTCCGGCGCGGGCGAGGACACCGACGCGAGCTGGTCGCCGGACGGCAGCCGGATCGTGTTCTCCTCCGATCGCGGCGGGCTCGCCCACGCTCAGCTGTTCGTGATCCCGGCCGACGGCGGCCCTGCGGTCCAGGTCACCCACGCGCCCACCTGGTACAGCGGGGCACCGAGCTGGTCACCGGACGGCCGCTGGCTCGCGTTCGAATCCCGCGAGGGCGACGGCGGAACACCGACCGCGTTGTGGCGGATCGCCGCGCCCGCCTGATCGGCGCGCGCCTCCCCCGCACCGACGTTCGCGGGTTGCCAGGGTGAAGAGGATCACGTACGGTCCCCGCAAACGCGAAAGCGCTTCACGTTAGCGGGAGGAGCCGCCGATGCCGGTGAGCCGTCGACACGTCCTGGCCGGGGCCGCCGCGCTCCCGCTCGCCACCGGCCTCCTCGGGGCGACGGCCGCGTCCGCTTCGGCCGGGCAGGACGGCGGTTTCCTGGTCGGCGCCGGCATCGCCGACGTCACCGGGCCCGCCGCGGAGAACGGCATGATGGGCTACTCGATGCCGCAGCAGCAGACCGCGGGCATCCATCTGCGCACCCGCGCGCGGGCGTTCGTGATCGCCGGCGGCCCGCGCCGGATCGCGTTCGTCACCGCCGAACTCGGCGCGCTGTTCCAGTCCGTGCACCAGGGTGTGCTGCGCAAGCTCGCCGCGAAGTTCGGGGACCTCTACACCGAGCGGAACGTCCTGCTCAACGCCACGCACACGCATTCGGCCTGCGGCGGCGACTCCCACTACGCCGCCTACGACCTGGCGATCCTCGGGTTCCAGGAACAGGTGTACGACGCCGTCGTCGACGGGATCGTGGCGGCGATCAGCCAGGCACACGCGGATCTCGCGCCGGGGTCGATCAGCCTCGGCCGCACCGAACTGACCGACGCCAGCGCGAACCGCTCCCGGGCCGCGTTCGAACTGAATCCGCAGGCCGACAAGGACCACTTCCCGCTGTCCATCGACCCGGCGGTGACCGTGCTCCGCTTCCGGCGCGGCGGCACCGACGTCGGCGCGATCACCTGGTTCGCCACCCACGGGACGTCGATGAGCAACGGCAACCACCTGATCAGCAGCGACAACAAGGGATACGCGGCCTACACCTGGGAACACGACCACGCCGGGGTCCGCTACCTCGACGGCGCCCCGGGTTTCGTCGCGGCGTTCGCGCAGACCAACTCCGGCGACATGACGCCGAACCTGAACCTGAAACCGGGGACCCCGGACACCGAGTTCGAGAACACCCGGCGCATCGGCGAGCTCCAGTTCCAGGCCGCGAAACGCGCGTTCGACGCCGCTGGTGAAGCCGTCGTCGGCGGTGTCGATCACCGGATGTGCTACGTCGACATGTCCGACGTCGCCGTCGATGCGAAGTACACACCGAACGGGCGTCCACAACGGACCTGCACCGCGGCGATCGGGGTGTCGATGCTCGCGGGCAGTACCGAGGACGGGCCGGGCCTCCCGCTGCCCGAGGGCATGAAGAACCCCTTCATCGACTGGCTCGGCGGGATCGACGCGCCCATCCCGCGCGCGCTCGCCGACGCGCAGGCGCCCAAGGTGATCGCCGTGCCGTTCGGCGCGATGAAACCGTACCCGTGGGCACCGGAGGTCCTCCCGCTCCAGATCGTCCGAATAGGACAGTTGCATCTGGTGGCCGGTCCCGCCGAGTACACGATCGTCGCGGGCCTGCGGATCCGGCGCACCGTCGCCGCCGAACTCGGCGTGCCACTGGAGAACGTGCTGATGCAGGGGTACGCCAACGCCTACAGCCAGTACGTCACGACGCCTGAGGAGTACGACTCCCAGCAGTACGAAGGCGCTTCGACTCTCTTCGGCCGGTACACGCTTCCCGCCTACCAGCAGGAATTCGCGAAGCTCGCGGCCGCGATGAAGGCGGGCACAGCGGTGCCGCACGGTCCGGTCCCCCGGGACCTGCGTGGCAAGCTCGTCAACTTCCAGCCGGGGGTCGTGTTCGACAGCGCCCCGGCGCTCAAGAACTTCGGCGACGTCGTCACCGAGGCGAAACCCAGCTACCGGCGCGGCGAGCAGGTCAGCGTCACGTTCGTGACCGGGCATCCGAAGAACGACCTCCGCCACGGCTCGACGTTCCTGGAAATCCAGCGGTTCGCCGACGGGCAGTGGGTCCGGCACGCCGACGACGGCGACTGGGCCACGAAATACCACTGGGCGCGGAAGTTCGTCGCCGAATCGCAAGCCACCGTTACCTGGGACATCCCCGCGAACACCCCGATCGGCAAATACCGCGTGGTGCACTCGGGGAACTGGAAGAACGGCTGGAACGGGCGGATCACCGCGTTCACCGGAACATCCCGGGCCTTCGTGGTCTCCTGACCGGTTTCCCCGCCCGCCGGCAGAAAGGACGTCCCGTGCGGAAACTCGCCGCGCTCGCCACGCTCGTCGCCACCCTGCTGACCGCGACACCCGCTCACGCGGCGTCGGCAGCCTCGGTTTCGGTGCTGAGCTTCAATCTCTGGCAACTGCCGTGGATCGCCAATCCGGACACGGCGGACAAGGAAGCCCGCGCGCAGGCGGCCGAAAAGGTGATCCGCGCGAACGGCACCGACGTCGTCGTGCTGGAGGAGGCGTTCAGCGCGCAGGCCGAGTCGCTGCGGAAGCGGCTGGCCGACGCCTGGCCGTACCAGACCCCGCTGGTCGGCCAGTACTGCTCGACCGCGCCCGGCTGGTCCACTGTGGACGGGAACTGCTCGAACTCGCCGGTCGTGGTCAACGGTGGCGTGACGGTGCTGTCCAAGTGGCCGATCACCGAAAGCCACCAGCTGGTGTTCCGGAACTCCTACCAGGGCACCGCCGACTACTACGCGAACAAGGGCGCCGCACTGGTCCGGATCCTCGCGCACGGCAGGCCGTTGTGGGTCACCGGCACCCATCTGCAGGCCGACGAGGCACCGGACACCCTGCCCAAGGCCCACGAGATCCGGATGGCGCAACTCAGCGAGATCCACGGCCTGGTCGCGAAGTACGCCCCGCTCGGCGACCCGGTCGCGATCGCCGGCGACCTCAACATCGAGTACTGGGCGGGACAAGGCCGGAAGGACGGTCTCGGCCGGACCCAGTCCCAGCAGGGCGAAGCGGCACTCGACGGTGTCCTGCGGACCGCCCCGGCCGGGAAGTACACCTTCGACGCGGTCACCAACCCGAACGCGGCGAAGTCCGTGCCCGCGACCTACCGCGACTCACTGGACTACGTCGGCGCGCTGCGCGGCGGCGGGCGCCCGCTCGCGGACGTCGGCGCCGTCTCGATGGTGTCCTATGGCGACGGAACGCTTCCGTCCGATCACTATCCGGTCCGTGCCTCCGTCCGCTACTGAAGGGGACTTTCCTCTCATAAGACGTGGGGGTCGGGGGGGTTCGGGCGCGGGCAGGGGGGGGGCGGCCCGCACAGCCAACGCCCCCGCGGCGAACGCCGCCCCGGGGGCGGGCCCC
>NZ_JBHYIQ010000158.1:0-5120 GCF_042739895.1 Amycolatopsis sp. NPDC059021 | reverse complement strand
CCTCTTTGGTTGGTTTTTTTCTAACTAATCTGTTGTTTGTTGGGGTAGTTCCGGGCGGTGGTCGTGATCCACCCCCCCATCCCCCACTCCGCCCAGGTTCACTCTCGCGCAGGTTGCCCGGCGCCGCGTCGTCCGGTAATGACATAAGACCGGCCTGTCCCCGTGGCGAGGAGGACGCGCGATGCTGAGTGTGCTCGGCGAGTACTGGCGATTCCTCCTTGCCGGGGTGCCCGGCGCGGTGCTCCTGATCGTGTTCTGCACCGGCCGTCGTGTCCCCCGCTGGCTGTGGGCGGGCTGGGCGCTGCTGATCGTGGCCGTCGGGCTGGCCTGGGCGGTGCGGATGTCGTGGCCGGGCACGATCGTGCTGTTCGTCGCGCTCGTCTTCATCGCCGTGGCGTCCTGGATGAACGTGGCGGAGCGTCGCGCCAGGGCGCGGGAGGGCCGGTAGTCACACCGGCGGCCGGTGCGCGCTCACCTCCGGCGGCGTACCCGCATAACGCTCGACCTCGACCAGCGCGTGCTGCCCCGAACAGCCCTGGGCCAGCGAGGACGTCGGCCGGTCGGCGGTCAGCACGTTCGGGTTGCCGTGGCGGCAGACCGACGGATCGGCCGGATCGGGGTCGTACCAGGCACCGGTCGACAACTGTGCGACCCCGCGGCGCACGGCCGTGCTGGTCACCAGCCCGGCGAGACAACTGCCGCGGTCGTTGAACAGCCGCACCACGTCGCCCTCGGCCAGCCCGCGCGCGGCCGCGTCGTCCGGATGCAGCCGCACCGGTTCCCGGCCGCCGACCTTCGCCCCCTGGCTGTGCGGGCCGTGGTCCAGCTGGCTGTGCAGCCGCGTCTTCGGCTGGTTCGCGATGAGGTGCAGCGGGTAGGCCGTCGCCCGCTCGCCGCCGAGCCATTCCTCGGGCTCCCGCCACACCGGATGCCCCGGGCAGTCCGGATAGCCGAACCCGTCGATGGTCTCGGAGAAGATCTCGATCCGCCCGCTCGGGGTGCGCAGCGGGTTCCGGTCCGGATCCGCGCGGAACTCGGCCAGCGACACGTGCTCCCTCGGGTGCACCGGCAGCTCCAGCACGTCCTCGCTCGCCCAGAACTCGTCGAACGACGGCACCGGGTTCCCCTCGCGTTCGCGGTCGGCGGCCCAGTCCGTGTAGAGGTGGCGCAACCACTCGCGCGAGGTCCGCCCTTCGGTGAACGCCTCCCCCACACCGAGCCGCGCGGCGAGATCGGCGAACACCTGGTAGTCGTCGCGGGCCTGGGCGTTCGGCCGGGTCAGCGCCCGCATCGGCACGAACACCGGATCGCCGTACCCGCCGCCGAAGTCGTCCCGTTCGATCGACATCGTCGAAGGCAGCACGATGTCGGCGTGCCGCGCCGTGGCCGTCCAAAAAGGATCGTGCACGACGACGGTGTCCGGCCGGGTGAACGCGCGCCGCAGCCGGGCGAGGTCCTGGTGATGGTGGAACGGGTTCCCGCCGCCCCAGTACACCAGCCGGATGCCGGGATAGGTCAGCCGCTGCCCGTTGTAGTCGTACTCCTCACCGGGATTCAGCAGCATGTCCGCGATCCGGGCGACCGGGATGAACGTTTCACAGCCGTTGCGGCCCTGGGGCAGCGAGGGCAGCGGCACCGCGCGGACCGGCCTCCCACCGACAGCGGAAGACCCGTACCCGTGCCCGAATCCGCCGCCCGGCAGGCCGATCTGCCCGAGCATCGCGGCGAGCACCAGCCCCAGCCACAGCGGCTGTTCCCCGAACCGGGTGCGCTGCAGCGACCAGCTCACCGTGATCATCGTGCGCGACGCGGCCATCTCGCCGGCCAGCGCGCGGATCCGCGCGGCCGGGATCTCCGTGAGCGCCTCGGCCCACTCCGGGGTCTTCGGCACCCCGTCGGCGGAGCCGCGCACATATTCCGCGAAGCGTTCGTAACCGACCGTGTACCGGCGAAGGAATTCCTTGTCCGCCAAGCCTTCCGTGTCCAGCACGTAGGCAAGGCCCAGCATCAGCGCGACGTCGCCCGCCGGACGCGGCGCGAGCCACTCCGCCTCGGCGTCGGGATGCGTGTCGTCTTCCAGCGGGCTGACCGAGACGAACCGGCAGCCACGGGCCCGCGCGGCACCGACCCACGAGCGCATCGCGTGCCGTCCGACCCCGCCGGGGGCCACGACGGCGTTCTTCGGGGAGAGCCCGCCGAACGCGACGACCAGCTCGGTGTGCTCGGCGATCACCTCGTACGTCGTCGAGTCGTCCATGATCTTCCACGCCGGGCCGATCACGTGCGGCAACAGGACGGTGGTCGCCCCGAGGCTGTAGCTGTTCACCGAACCGACGTAACCGCCGAGACAGTTGAGGAACCGGTGCACCTGGCTCTGCGCGTGGTGGAACCGGCCCGCGCTGGCCCAGCCGTACGAACCGCCGTACACGGCTTCGGGTCCGTAGCCGTCGTACACCCGCCGCAGCTCACCTGCCAGCAGGTCGAGCGCCTTGTCCCAGGAGACCGGGACGAAGGAGTCGGCACCGCGTCCCGCGCCGCCGGGCCCGTTCTCCAGCCAGCCGCGCCGCACGTGGGGCTGGGTGATGCGGACGGGGTGATCCTGCACACCCACGATGTTCTCGAGCATCGGCGGCGGTTCCGGATCCTGGGACCACGGCCGCACCGACCGGAGCCGCTCCCCGTCCGTTTCCGCCTCGAATGTGCCCCAATGGGTGAGATGGATCGTCATCGTGTCGCTCCCTCCACCCTCGCATTATGCCCACGGCGCCGCGGAAAGCGATCAAGTTTCGCCGGGGCCGGTCCCGTGCACGACGGCGTGGGCGGTCCGGATGAAGTCCTCCAGCGCGGGGTGCCGGGAATTCGGGGCCCACGCGAGGAAGACGGGCACCGGGGGCGCGTCGGCCAGCGGGATGTAGACGATCTCGGCGTGCGGATGCAGCTTGCTGCTCGAGGCCGGGGTGATGCCGACGCCGTTGTTCGCGGCGACGTTGCTCTGCCAGTCGTCGACCGAGCCGACCTCCACGGCCACTGCGGGCCGTGCCCCGGCGTCCCACAGCTCGGGGGTCGTCGTACCCCAGTGCCGTTGCACGACCAGGCCTTCTCCGGCGAGGTCGGCGAGCCGGAGAGCGCGGCGGCAGGCCAGGCGATGCTCCACCGAGACCGCCGCCACCCGCGTCTCGCTGTAGAGCAGCTCGCTGCGATAGCCGGGCCGCGGTTGCGGACCGCGCAACACGCTGACGTCGATCCGGCCACCCGCCATCCCCGCGTAGGGATCGTCCAACCGGCACAGTTCGAGCGGTTGCTCCGGCCGCGAGGCACGCCAGCGGCGCAGCACGGCCGAGGTGTGCTCCCCGAAGGCCGACCACGCGTGCCCGACGCGCAGCGGCCGCGCGTCCCCGAACGGCCGCTCCACGGCATCGGTGAACGAGGCCAGCGCGGCCGCCGCCCTGATCCGGAAGATCTCGCCTTCGGGAGTCACCGTGACGCCGTGGGCCGACCGCGCGAGCAGCGTCACCCCGACGTGCCGTTCGAGCTGGGCGAGGGTGCGCGAGACCGCGGGCTGCGCCAGCCGCAGCCTGCGGGCCGCGGCGGTGATGCTGCCCTCCTCGACGGCGGCGAGGAACGTCTCCAGATGCCGGATGTCCAGCCCCATAACCGCAGAGCATACCCCATCGCGAACCGGCATTTCCGGACTCTCCGCTCACGTCACTAGTTTTGTCCGTGTCCCCTTTCCCCTCTTGAGTGTTTTTCGAGGAATGACCCGATGCCGCGCAAGAAATCGTCGTTCGTCGTTGCCGCTCCACTGGCCTTCGTGCTCATGTGGGCAAGCGGGCCGATCGCCGTCGAAACGGGTCTTTCCTCCAGTTCGGCACCCACTTTTCTGCTCCTGCGCGCGCTCGGATCCGCGGCATTGTGCTGGGGCGTCTGGTTTTTCGTGCGCGACAGACTGCCGCGGACCGGTCCTGAATGGACGCGGACCGTCGTCGTCGCGATTCTTCTGCAAACGGTTTACCAGGGTTTCTTCTTCGCCGCCGTCGGCGCCGGACTACCGGCCGGAATCATCGCCGTCATTCTCGGCACCCAGCCGATTCTCACCACGTTGATCACCCGGCCCGGCCGCGACCGGCGATTCCGGGCCGGCCTGGTGATCGGGCTCGCGGGCGTGGTACTGACCGTCAGTTCGGCCCTCGGCGCGCCGTCCCGGGCCGGCACGGCGAGCATGGTCACCGGGCTGCTGTTCGCCTTCCTCGCGCTGGGCGCGATCACCGGCGGCACCATCGTCCAGGGCAGGACCACGAACGTGGGCACCTGGGCGGCACTGGCGATCCAGTACTCGATCAGCTCGGCGGCGTTCGCGGTGACGACGGCCTGCACCGGCGGGCCGCGGCTGACCGGTCATCCGGCGTTCTTCCTCGCGCTCGGCTGGATGGTCGTGGTCGTCTCCGTCGGCGCCGCCGCGTTGCTGTACTTCATGGTCGCCCGCGGCGAGGTCGCCAGGGTCACCAGCCTGTTCTACTGCGTCCCGCCGGTCACCGCGCTGCTGGACCTGCTGTTCTCCGGGACCGCGCTGACCGCCGTCGAACTCGCCGGGATCGGCCTGGTCGTGGTCGCCGTCGCGCTGATCCGGACCGGGACGTCGCGCTTCCGGCGCACGACCCGGACGGACACGGCACCCGAACCAGCCGCCGGTGCTCCGGAATCCACAAAGGACGGTACGAGCCTGGCAAGGACACGCCATGGGGGACGCTGAAGCCGGATCCCCGTTCCTCGCGCGGTCAGGAGACCGACGGCGGCCGAAACCACCGCCAGCACCGCGTATCCCCACAACGGCATCGGGGTCTTCCCGTCGGGAAAGGTGCTCACGACAAGGAACGTCGACAGGGCGGCCGCGACCGCGACACGCGGAACCGGCCACGCGGCCGCCGCCCCGAGCACCAGCGGCCAGGTGAAGTACCACGGCAACGCCACCGGCGCCAGCACCACCGTGGCCAGCAGTGCCGCCGCGGCCCCGGGGGGGGGGGGGGGGGCCCCCCCCCCCGCCCCCCCCCCCCGCCCCCCCCCCCCACCCGCGCGGTCCCGGGGGGTTTTAAAATAAACGCTCCCCCCAGACAAAGTGCGGA
>NZ_JBHYIQ010000157.1:6604-16881 GCF_042739895.1 Amycolatopsis sp. NPDC059021 | reverse complement strand
CCTTGAGGGACCCTGGGTCCCTCAAGGAGGCCCCCACGGACTTCCCCGCACCGCGCCCAGCCGTACCTGCTCAACCGTCGCGCCTGCACGGCGCGGCTACTTGCGCCTGCCACGCATCGGACTTTCCCGGCCTCGGCGCTCGATGTGCTGAAGGCGCCCTTCAGCACGTCCGACGCACTGAAAGCGCCCTTCAGCACGCTCGGCTCTCGCCCGACCGGGAGACTCGGACGCCTGAACGTGGAACTCGCGCTCCCGAACGTGGAACTCGCGCCGGTGAACGTGGGACTCACGCCCCGAACGTGGGACTCGCCCCTGAAGGTAGGACCCGCAGGGGGCGGTGACGCTGGGGCATCGCGTCGAGGTCGAGGCGGTGATCACCCGGCCGTGTGAACCTTCGGAGTTTCACCATTCGTGGCAACACATTCACCGTTTCGTGGGACGGCAACACCCGGTTGCCCCATCAAGATCGTAATCACCCAGAGTGATCGCCACCCCAGGTGCTACCCAGAGTGGTCGACCACCGAAAGAGAGACCCCGCCGCAAAACACGAAAGCCTTACGTGTTTATCGTAGGAGGATTAAGCGCTCCCAGTAGCCCTCAAGAAAGAGACTCCGACGGTTTTTGACACCGCGCCAATCAGCTGAAAATCTCCCCTTGCTCATCGCGAGAGCACCCAAGAAAACAAATCCGATAAAAGGGAGACCTGAAATGCAGATGTTCGCCCAGCACGCGCACCACGCCCACGACATCCTCACGGGCGTGCTCGCGCACCTGGCGCACCTGCTCGGTTGGCTCGTCTGACCCGGCGCATCTGAACGACCGGGGGTCGGCACGTTGGCGCGGGTCGGCCCCCGACCACCTCACCGGGTGGAACCCCGGTGAACAATGGTCTTGAAAACAGCCCGGCGCCGTTCACGGCGGCCGGGCTGCCCTCATTTCCCGACGAATACGCAAGCCCCGGACGGCTTACCCCGGACGTGGCCACGCCGTACGAGAGCTCACCGCCGGCGGAACCCGCCGAGCAGTTTCCCGATCGCGGCGATCCGGCGCGATGGGGTGAGGGCGGGGACGGTACCGAAGCTGTCCGCGGGCAGGGTGTCGAGACGCCGCAGGAGCCTGCCGAAACTGTCGATCTGCCGCCACGCCAGCGCGACGTCGACGAGGTGGCCCCGCCGGTCGGCGAGCAGGTACTGCGGGGCGGTGACCAGCGCGATGCCGGGAATCCGTTGCTGGTAAAGGGGTTCGCCCTCGCCGAAGTGGATCAGCGCGGTCGGCGCGGACACCCGGGTGGGGCCCGGCTCGGCACCGCGCCACTCGAGATCCGCCAGCGACGCCAGCTCCCGCGTCGTCGCGTAGAGCAGTTCCGGTTCGGCCGCGCCGGTGGGACCGTACGACCCCGTCGCGGGATCGTCCCGGTATTCGACGGCGCCGAGGTGCTCGATCGCCAGCCCCGCCACGGCACGCCTGCCGCCCGGGCCGCCCGCCCACCAGTCCGGGTGATCGTGCAGCCAGCGTGTGGTGGCCTGACCTTCATCGGTCAGCGCCGGGATGCGCAGATGTCCCGTGGTGAGCACGAAGACGACGGTGCGTTCCGGCGGCCGCCCGGCGAGTTCGCGGGCGAGCGTGACCAGCCCGAGATGCCCGTTCTCCTCCACGACGTTGGGCCCGTCGCTGTGGCTGACCACCAGCACGGTCTCCTCGGGCCGCCGGGTGCCTTCGACGGCAGCCCACACCGTCCGGGTCGGCGTGTCCGGCCGGAGGACGGCGTCGAGCACCAGCGTCGCCCGCTCGCCACCACGGGCCGCGCCGAGCACGGTGTCTGCCGCCTCGCCCGCGACGAAGACCGCGGGAATGTCCTGATAGGGCAACGTGAACGGGATGTACTGACCCCGCGCGTTGGCCGCGCTGATCCCCCGCCAGACGAACACGACCGCCCGCACGCCGGCACGCCGCGCCCGCTTCAGCCCGAGCCCGGCCAGCGTGGCAGGCACCAGCGGATTCGCCAGCCGGCCCCAGGCGTCGCCGGGGTCCCACGTGCCCACGATGCCACCGAAGGGCAGCGCGCGGTTGCGGATCTCGACCACCGCGATCCCGCCGCGAGCCCGCGACCAGCGCGGCAGCGGCCCCCGAAGGTGACGCAGCGGGCCGGAAACCCCGTCCGGCCCGGTCGCGCCCGAGTACGGGAACGCCGAGGAGATCTCCACGTCTTGACCACCAGCCGTGAGCCGGACGCCGGTCTCGGGCACCTCCCAGCGGGTGAAGGTGTGCTGGTCTTCGCGTACCTCCAGGCCCAATTCGGCGAGCTGCCCCGCGACACGGCCGATGAGGCGTTCGTGCGCGTCCGAACCGGTGAACCGGGGACCCAGTTCACGGAGAAAGTCGATCTCGTCGGCCACGAAGTCCTCTTCGTCGTGCGGCATGGTCCTCATCCTCTCCCGGCCCGGCACCCGGCGCGACACCATCGGTAAACGTGAAGAATGTTCATGGCCAGCGGTCGCCGCCAGGGACTACGCTGCGGTAACAAGGCAACGGCGCACGAGGGTGAGGCTGTCGATGGGCGATGGGGCGGCACGGCTGGCCGGGATCGTCGGGGACAAGAACCTGCTGGTCGGCGAGGCGATCTCGGAGGACTACGGGCACGACGAAGCGTTGAGCGTCGAGCCGAGGAGGCCGGCGTACGTCGCGAAGCCGTCGACGGCGGAGGAGGTCGCGGAGTTGCTCAAGGCGGCGTCCGAACTCGGTATTCCCGTCACCGCGCGTGGTTCCGCCACCGGCCTCTCCGGCGGTTGCCGTCCCGAGGCGGGCGGGCTGGTGGTCTCCTTCGAGCGGATGAACGCCGTGCTGGAGGTCGACACGGTCAACCACGTCGCGGTCGTCCAGCCGGGCGTCACACTGTCCGAATTGGACGGAAAGACCGCCGAGGCCGGGCTCGGCTACACCGTCTATCCCGGCGAGCTGAGCGCGAGCGTCGGCGGGAACGTCGGGACCAACGCCGGGGGCATGCGCGCGGTCAAGTACGGCGTCACCCGCCACAACGTCCTCGGCCTGCAAGCGGTGCTCCCGACCGGGGAGATCATCCGCACCGGCGGCAAGGTCTCGAAGATCTCCACCGGCTACGACCTGACGCAGCTCATCATCGGCTCCGAGGGCAGCCTCGCGCTCGCCACCGAGATCACGGTCAAGCTGCACCCCCGGCTTCCGAACGGCGCCACCGTACTGGCCCCGTTCGGCGATCTCGACCAGGTGATGACCGCGGTGCCGAAGATCGTCGCCGCCGGTCTCGACCCGCACATCCTCGAATACATCGACAACATGACGATGGGCGCGATCGTCTACACCGAGAAGCTCGAACTCGGCGTCCCCGACGAAATCCGGGACAAGACCCAGGCCTACCTCGTGGTGGCGCTGGAGAACCGGCACGAAGACCGCTTGCACGAAGACGTCGAGACGCTGGGCGAGCTGCTCGGCGAACTGGGCGCCACCGAAGTCTACGTGCTCGAAGGAATCTCCGCGCGCAAGCTCATCGAGGCACGGGAGAAAGCCTTCTGGACCGCCAAATCCGTCGGGGCCGACGACGTCATCGACGTCGTGGTCCCCCGTTCGGCGATGCCGGAATTCCTGGCCAAGTCCCGGGAAATGGCACTGGCCACGGGCGGCGGCGCGCTCGGCTGCGGGCACGCCGGCGACGGGAACGTGCACCTCGCGATCTTCTGCAAGGACCCGGCGACGCGGAAGAAGCTGCTGACCGACATCTTCGCGCTGGCGATGACACTGGGCGGCGCGATCTCCGGCGAGCACGGGCTCGGCCAGACCAAGGCCGGGTACTACCGCGAGCTGGAGGATCCGGGGAAACTCGAGCTGATGCGGCGCCTCAAGCAGGCCTTCGACCCGGCCGGGATCCTCAACCCGTCCGTCCTGTTCGGATGACCACAGTGGACAGACACAGTGGATAGAGAGAAAGCGCAGAGCATGACCGATCTGAACGGCGCCCAGTCCCTGATCCGCACACTGGTCGACGCCGGTGTCGACGTGTGCTTCGCCAACCCCGGCACGTCGGAGATGCACTTCGTGGCCGCGCTCGACTCCGTCCCCGAAATGCGTGGTGTGCTCGGGCTGTTCGAGGGCGTCGTTACGGGTGCCGCGGACGGTTACGCGCGTATCGCGGGGAAACCGGCCGCGACGCTGCTGCATCTGGGGCCCGGCCTCGGCAACGGCCTGGCGAACCTGCACAACGCGCGCCGCGCGCACACTCCGATCGTCAACGTCGTCGGCGATCACGCGACCTACCACAAGCAATACGACGCCCCGCTGGAATCCGACATCGATGCCGTCGCGGGCTCGCTCGAAGGCTGGGTCCGCCGTTCGGGCCACCCGAAGGACATCGGGGCCGACGCCGCCGCGGCGGTCGCGGCCGCGCAGGACGCCCCCGGCCGGGTCGCCACGCTGATCCTGCCCGCGGACGTCTCATGGGGCGAAGGCGGCGAAGTCGCCACACCCGTTGCGCCGCGAGCACCCCAGCCGGTCGATGCCGCCACGGTGAAGAACGTCGCCGAGGTGCTAGGCAGCGGTGAACCGGTCGCGTTGCTCATCGGCGGCGCCGCCTGCTTCGAGCCGGGACTGCTGGCGGCGAGCCGGATCGCGGCGGCGACCGGGGTGAAGGTGTTCGTCGAGACGTTCCCCTCGCGGCTCGAGCGCGGCGCGGGGCTGCCGTCGATCGAGCGGCTCGGCTACCTCGCCGAGCAGGTCGCCTACCAGCTCGACGGCGTCAAGCACGTGATCGTCGCCGGGACGAAGCCGCCGGTTTCGTTCTTCGCCTACCCAGGAAAGCCGAGCGACCTGGTGCCCGAGGGCGCGCAGGTGCACACGCTCGCCGACGTCGGGCAGGACGTCGTCGCCGCGCTGGCCGACGTCGCCGAACTGGTCGCCGTGGACACGGAACCCGTGCTGCAGCAGCCTTCCCGGCCTGCGGTGCCATCCGGGCCGCTGACCCCGCAGAACTGGGTCGAGGTGATCGGCGCGCTGTTGCCGGAGCGCGCGATCATCGCCGACGAGGCCAACACCTCCGGGCTGTTGCTGCCCGCGGCGACGGCGGGCGCGCCCCGCCACGACGTGCTGACGCTGACCGGCGGCGCCATCGGGTACGGCATGCCGGTGGCCACCGGTGCGGCTGTCGCGGCGCCGGACCGGCCGGTGATCAACCTGCAGTCCGACGGCAGCGCGCTGTACACGATTTCGGCTCTGTGGACGCAGGCGCGGGAGAACCTGAACGTGACGACGGTGGTGCTCAACAACCACGCGTACGCGATCCTGCGGCTGGAGTTGCAACGCGTCGGCGCGGAAAGCGGTGGCCCCAAGGCGAACGAGCTGCTCGACCTGTCCCGGCCGGACATGGACTTCGTGAAGATCGCCGAGGGCATGGGTGTCCCGGCGACGCGAGCGACCACCGCCGAAGAGCTGGCCGAGCAGTTCGCGCGGGCACTGGCCGAGCCGGGCCCGCACCTGATCGACGCCGTCGTCCCGCCGCTGCTCTGACCGTCCGAAAGGGACAGACATGCCGACCGTGACGAAGATCGACCCGCCCGGCGAGATCCGCTCGCTGGCCGTGCTCGACCGCGTCGACTACGCGGACACGTTCCGCATGGACACCGTCAAGGCGACGTCCCGCAGCCCCGAGCAGTGGCTGCGGGACGTGCTGGAAAACGGGCCGCTGCGGCATCTCCTCGTCCTCGGCTGGTCGTTACTCGGTGCGCGTCTCGGCCCGCTCCGGTCAGCGGATCACCTGCTGGGCTGGAAGATCGACGAGCGCTCCGACGACCACATCCGGCTCTCGGTCGACTGGCGGCTCGGGCTCGGCGCGAATCTCGTCCTGCGTACCAGCGAATCCGCGGTGACGCTGGCGACCTTCGTGGAGCTTCGCAGCGTCCCGAGCCGTGTGGTGTGGCGGCTCATCACGCCGTTCCACCACTGGTCGTTGCGTTTCCTGCTCACCGACGCGGCACGGCGGCCGGCCCCGCCACTGGCCGTCCTCTGGGTCCAGCGGCACGTCGCGAACCCGATCTCCCGCCGGATCGCCCGGTTCCTGCCCGGGGAAGCCGTCCTGGAAACCATCGGGCGGCGTTCCGGCCTGCCCAGGGAGACGCAGATCGGTGGACGGCTCGAAGGCTCGACGTTCTGGATCGTCACCGAGTTCGGCCGCCAGTCGCAGTACGTCCGGAATCTCGAGGCGAACCCCCGGGTCCGGCTTCAGCTCGACGGCCGCTGGCGCACCGGCACTGCGTCCATTGTGGACGACGACGATCCTCGGGTACGGCTGCGGAAACTGCCGTGGTTCAACAGTCTCGTCGTGCGCACGGTGGGCACGAACCTGCTCACCGTGCGCGTCGACCTCGACTAGCACTCAGGGATCACGGACCGAGGGACAGACAGTGCCGACCGGAGCGGATTCGGTCCAGACCTTCGTCGCGTCCAGGGCACCGGAGGATGGCTGATTTCGGCGTTCCAGAACACTCGCGAGCGGAGTCCGCCCTGACACGTCACACGGTTCGCCGGTGTCCCGCCGGGCCTTCGGCGGCCGCGCTTGCCGGTTACGTGGCAGGTCGCGACTCCGCGAGCTTGAGCGCGGTGCGGGTCGGCAGCAGTGCGACGAGGCGGCGGACGAGGCGGTTCGCGCCACCGGAGACGACGCTGACCGGCGGGGTACGCCGGTCGAGTGCCTTCAGCGCCGTGGTCACCACCTGCTCCGGTGTCTGGAACCGGGTGCCGCTGGTGTCGGTGCCGCCACGCGCGTAGAACTCGGTGCGCGTCGGTCCCGGCGAGACGACCATCACCGTCGGCCCCGCGGCGCGCAACTCGTGCGCGAGCGCCTCGGTGAAGCGGATCACGAACGCCTTCGCCGCCGAGTAGACGGCCATGAAGGGCACCGGCAGGTATCCGGTCAGGCTCCCGACGTTCAACAACGCACCACGCCCGGAGGCGACCAGATCCGGCAGGAAGGCATGGCAGATCTCCACCAGGGCGACGATGTCGAGGTGCAGCTGCGCGCGCACCTCGTCCTCGGTGGAGTCCGCGAACGGCTTGGTCAGCCCGATACCGGCACAGTTGACCACTGTGTCCACCCGGATCTCCAGCGCGTCCAGCCGCTTCTTGAGCAGCGGCCCGCCGCGCTCGGTGCGCAGATCGAACGCCACCGGACGCGCCAGGCGTCCCGTCCGCACGGTGATGTCCGCCGCCAGTTCCCGTAACGCGTCCTCCCGGCGCCCGACGAGCACCACGTCCGCGCCACGACGGGCCAACCGGCGCGCGAACTCGGCGCCGATCCCGGAACTCGCCCCGGTCACGAGCGCGGTGGTCCCTGTGTACCGCATCGGTCTCCCGTCCACGGCCCGCCGGCCGCTCACACTCGATGTAATAATCTCTCACATTGAGCGTAGCCAAGTATGTGAGAGGCTTCAACATTGGGAGGATCCATGGCCGGGCGAGACACGTATCATCACGGCGATCTGAGGAACGCGCTCCTGGATGCGACCATCGAGCTGGTCCGGGAACGTGGCGCGAGGGGATTCAGCGTTTCCGAAGCCGCTCGCCGCGCCGGCGTGTCCCTCTCGGCGCCATACCGTCACTTCGCCGACCGCGACGCGATGCTCGCCGCCACCGCACAGCACGCTTTCACCGAACTGGAGGCGCAGTTCACCGCCCTCGCCCTGGAGCCGACGCTCACCGGCCGCGCCGCGCAGATCGCCGTCGCCTACGTCGCGTTCGCCCGTGAGGACCCGGCACGGTTCGAGGTCATGTTCGCCGCCGGAATCGACAAGACCGCCCATCCTGAGCTACTCGACCAGACCCGCCGCGTCCAGACACAGCTGGCGGAAGCGCTCTCGCCCCACGTCCCACCGGCGGAGCTCGTGGATCGCGCCGCCGAACTGTGGTCGATCGCGCACGGCGTCGCCGCCCTCACTGTCGGCGGGAACCTCCGCCATGTCGTCGACCCGCCACGCATCGACACGATCGCCGCATCGGCCGCGCGCGCCTGGGCGACCGGCACCCCAGGACCCGGCAGGTGAGCACGCGCCGCGACGAGGTCCGCGCTCGGCGGCGACCGCGCCCGGCGCGATACCCGTGACTCGGGGAGCGCGCTAGGCGGCGACGAGTTCGCCGGTTTCCTTCCGGGTCTTCGGTACCAGCGCGGTGAAGCCGATACCGGCCAGTGCCGCCACCCCGGCGACGACGAACGTCGCGCGGAAGCCGGTCAGCGAAGGCGCGGTCACCACGCCGACGGTGATCGTCATGTTCGCGAGCATCGTCGACATCACCGCGCTTGAGGTCGAGGTGCCCACCGAGCGCATCAGCGAGTTGAGCCCGTTGGCCGCGCCGGTCTCGCTCACCGGCACCGCGCCCATGATCAGTGACGGCATCGCGGCGTAGGCGATGCCGACCCCGGCGCCGATGATCACCGACGCGGCGATCAGCTCGAAAGCGTTGTCCAGCAAGAAAAGCGCGAAGACGTAGCCGAGCGCGATCACCGCCGAGCCGATCATCAGCGTGCTGCGGGCGCCGAATCGGGTGGTCAGCCGTGCCGACACCGGCGACAGCAGCATCATCACCAGACCGTTGGGCATCAGGCAGAGACCGGCGACGAGCATCGTCAGGCCCAGCCCGTAGCCGGTCGCCGTGGGTGCCTGCAACAACTGCGGGAACGACAGGAACATGGCGTACAGCGCGAAGCCGACGAGGATCGACGCGAGATTCGTGAACAGCACCGGCCGCCGCGCGGACACCCGCAGATCGACGAGCGGGTCGCGGCGGCGCAACTGGTACCAGCCCCAGCCCAGGAGGAGCACGACCGACGCGCCGCCCAGCCCGAGCGTGGTACCGCTGCCCCAGCCCCATTCCCCGCCCTTGACGATCGGTAGCAGCAGGCAGATCAGCCCGGCGGCGAGCCCGAGCGTGCCGAGGTAGTCGAACGGGGCGGGGCTGCGCACCGGGGATTCGGGGACCACGAACAGGATCAGCGCCAGGCAGCACGCGCCGAGCGCGCTGGAGCCCCAGAACAGCACGTGCCAGTCGAGGTTTTCCGCGACGAGCGCGGCGATCGGGAGCGCGAGCGCGCCGCCGACCCCGAGCGTCGCGCTCATCAGCGACACGGCGCCGCCGACCCGCTCGGGCGGGATCTCGTCGCGCATGATGCTGATGCCGAGCGCGACGATGCCCATCGCGAGCCCTTGCAGCGCGCGGCCGACGATCATCAGCGCGAGCGAACTGGTCAGCGCGCACAGCACGGAGCCGAGGATGAGCAGCACGAGGCTGCCCACCACGACCCTGCGCTTGCCGTAGAGGTCGCCGAGCCTGCCGCTCACCGGCGTCACCACCGCGGCCGCCAGCAACGTCACCGTGACCACCCAGGACGCGTTGGTCGCGGTGGTGTCCAGGAGCCGGGGGAACGCCGGGATCAGGGGGACGACCAGCGTCTGCATGAACGAGACGACCAGGCCGCAGGAGGCGAGGACGCCGACGATCAGCGACGGATTACGGGAGTCACCCGAACGAGACACGAATACCCCAGCGAGTCTGTTTGTGCACAATACACACGTTGTGGATCATACACATCATGACCGGCGAACGGACCGTACGTGATCGAGCCGACGTGCTGAACGGGCTCAGCCGCGAGCTGAAACTGCTGAGCAGGCACCAGGTCCTGCCGCACAGCCTGGCGACGCCGCTCGCGCTGGAGCGCTCGGCGTTCCTGCTGCTCAGCAGGCTGGAAGCGGACCAGCCGATGTCGCTGCGGGAACTGGCCGAAGCGTTCGGCCTCGACGTGTCCACGGTCAACCGCCAGGTCGCCGCGCTGCTGCGGCAGGGACTCGCCGAGCGCATCCCGGACCCCGGCGGCGGGCTCGCGCGGAAACTGCGCGCCACCGCGGAAGGCAAGCGGAAGCTGCGCCAGGATCAGGCCCAGCACCGGGCCGGTCTCGACATGATCATGACGCACTGGTCCGCCGCGGACCGGCACACGTTCTTCGAGCTGCTGCGCCGGTTCAACGAGGACATCGAAGCCCTGGAGGGCACCACGCCCTGGCCGCGCGACGAGGAGAGCTGAAGGGGACGTTCTCCACCCATGCCCCCGCCACCACCCTCAACGGAGACGCTTCGCGTCCAGTCTTGATCCCGAAGACGTACTGAAGGGGGGGGTTGTGGGAATGGATGGGGGGGATGGAACCCACACGGACCACCCCCCCGCTCCCCCCCCGCGGCCGGGGGGGGCGGCGGCTGTGGTGTGGGAG
>NZ_JBHYIQ010000157.1:5458-6594 GCF_042739895.1 Amycolatopsis sp. NPDC059021 | reverse complement strand
TTTTAACACCCCCCCGGCCCCCCTTCCGCTTCTTTTATTCCTCCCAATTACGTATGGCGGGGCTCTTCCCCGGCTGGGCAGGCCTTAAACCCCCCCTTCAGCTCAGCCCGAGCAGCTCTCCCAGTTCGCCGGGTTCGCCGACGTCTTGACGTTGCGGAACTGGTAGCGGGGACTGGTGTCCTCGAACTTCCACTTGTTCCCGGTCAGCGTCGTCCACTTGCCGTCGGTGCCCTTGACCGACTGCTTGACCATCTTGGTCGGCTTGTCGCACGGGATCTTCGGCTCGACGCGGTTGCCGTCGGCGAAGGTCTCGATGTCGTGGGCGTACATCTCGACCGTGCTGCGCTTGTCCGAGGCGAGGAACCGGCGGCCCTTGCCGTCCTGCAGATCGACGTAGAGGCAGATCTGGCTGTCGGACTTGCAGTATTCGTAGGTGAACGTCAGCTGTTTTCCGACCGCCAGGTGGGAGAGGCCGCGGCAGATGCTGCCGGTCGACCAGGTCGGTGTGCAGTCGGGGTTGTTCTCCAAGCCGTTGTCGTCGCCGAAGAAGTACACAGCCCAGCCGACGTCGTTGTTGTAGTAGATCCCGGATTCGAGGTTGTAGTACCACTCGCCGACCGCGCCCCAGGCGTCCTTGCCGTTGCTGACCGCGGGCACCTTCCAGGTGACCTGCCAGCCGCGGGTGGCGCCGATGTCACCGTTGTACCGGCTGTTGAGCAGATACAGGCCTTCGACGCCATAGGGTTTGGCGGGATTCGGGGACGGGGCCGCCGTCGCGGGCACCGCCACCGCGAGCAGCGTCGCGGCGACGAGGGCGAACAGCAGACGGATACGCGACATAGATCATCTCCAGATCAGAGGTGACACACGCGAATGGCGTGAACCTCACCGTAGCCACCCGGAGACGCGCGCAGAAGAGTCTCGCGCCACAGGACTTATCCTTGGCAGGAATGGCAGATTCCCGGTCAATGGGACGAAGACGGTTTCTCACCAAGGATTCGGGGATGCCGAATGTCCCGACGTGGGGGGGGGGGGGGGGGGGGGGGGGTGAGAGGAAAGCGCCTCGAGGGCGGGGCGGGGCCGGGGCGGGCCGGCGGAGACCGGCCGCCGAACAGACGAGGGTGGGAACGGCCGCC
>NZ_JBHYIQ010000157.1:0-5448 GCF_042739895.1 Amycolatopsis sp. NPDC059021 | reverse complement strand
CCTTCGGACAGTGCACCCACCATCGCCTCGGCAGCCCTCACCGCGGCGGGCGTACGAACCTCCCCCGCGCCTGCGCTCCGCAACCGCGCCGCGCCGGAGTGCCGACCCACCCCGCCCCACCCCCGGGCCCCCCCCCCACAGCCGAGGTCGCTCCGCCTTTACCGCGAAGCCGTCAATGGGAAGGTTCGCCGAGCCAGCGCCGCAAGGACTCCGCCAGCGTCTCCTGTCCCCCGCCCACCCAAGCGATGTAGCCGTCCGGGCGGACGAACGCGGGCGGCGCGTCGGGGAACTGGACGGGCGCCGCGGCGACGACCGTGACCCGGTCGCCCCACGGTTCGGCGATTTCGCCTGTTTCGCCACGAGGATCGAGCACGATTCCCGCGCCCGTCGCGGCGTGCTGGGCGAAAGTTGTCCCGTCGACCAACGCGAAGTCGGGTGCCCGGCCGCCGATCAGGGGATGGTCGCCGGGGAGGTCGTAGCGCTGCCAGCCGCCACCGATCTTCTTGACCACGTACGTCGCGCCGTGCGGGGTGTCGAGAAGATCGGCCAGCACGCCGCGCAACGCGGTGACGCGGGGATCGCCGGGCACGCTGACCGCCGTCTGCGCCATGCTCCACCGCTGGACCCAGGCGCCGATCGGCCACCTTTCCGCGGTGTAAGTGTCCACAAGGGACTCGGGCGCGAAACCCCGCGCGACGGCGGCGAGCTTCCAGCCGAGATTCATCGCGTCGCCGAGGCCGAGGTTGAGCCCCTGGCCGCCCGCCGGCGAATGCACGTGGGCGGCGTCGCCCGCGATCAGGACCCGGCCGCGGCGGTAGGTTTCCGCCTGGCGGGTGGTGTCGGCGTAGCGGGTCGCGGCGTGGACGGCGGTGACCGTGACGTCGATTCCGCTCACCCGGCGCAGGCTGTCCTGTAGCTCGGCGGCGGTGACCTCGGAATCTCGATCGGCGGGCGGCGGGGTGAACTCGACGACGTGCACGCGCGACTTGCCGTCCTCGGCCCAGCCACCGACCACATAGGACCCGTTCACACCCGGCCGCCAGTCCGGCGCCGTCAGCTCTTCACCGCCTTCCATGTCCACAATGGCCTGTCGTCCGGTGAAAATCGGGTCTACACCGGGAAAATCGAACCCGGCGAGCTTGCGGACCGTACTGCGGCCGCCATCGCAGCCGACCAGCCAGCCCGCCTCGATCTCCTCGCCCCCCGCCCGTACCCGGACCCGGTCCTCCTCGGCGGCGAACCCCGTCACCGCCACGCCCCGGCGGATTTCGGCACCGAGTTCCCGCGCATGACGGGCGAGCACGGTTTCGAGGTCCTGCTGGGCGACGACCCCGGCGCTGAGCGGTTCCCCGGTGAACTCGGGATCGGCGAAGTCCAGCCGATCCGCGCGGATGCCGATCCCGGCGAAATGCCCGACGAACACCTCCCCGGCTTCCGCGCCCTCCGGCCCTGGCTCCCGCGCTTCTTCCGGGTCGTACCAGAAGAAGGCGTTCTCGCGGATCGCGGGCACGAGACCACGCAGGTGCAACGCGGCGACCGCCGGCCCGTTGAGGGCACGCGCGCCCATCGAACCCGCCTTCCGCGGCTGCGCCGGATCGCTTTCGCGTTCGAGCACCAGCACCCGCGCTCCGCCGAGCCGCAGTTCCGCCGCGAGCAGCAGGCCGACCGGCCCCGCGCCCGCGACGACGACGTCGTAGTCCATGTCTCCCCCACCAAACTCTGCCAGCCACAAAAACTAGAAACGATGTTCGCAGTTGACCCAGGCTAGCAAACCCCGAACGTCGTTCGCAATAATCACGGTCGTGGACGAGGTGATCTGGATGCGGCCCGAGCACGGGAGCAGGGGCCCCAAACCGGCGTTCAGCCGAGACGACGTCGCGAAGGCCGCCGTGCGGATCGCCGACGCCGAGGGGCTCGACGCGTTGTCGATGCGCCGGATCGCCACCGAACTCGGCGCGGGCACGGCGTCGCTCTACCGGTATGTCCGCAAGAAGGACGAGATCTTCGAGCTGATGATCGACGCCGTACTGGGCGAGCGGACCGGTTTCTCGCCCAGCGGCGACTGGCGTGCCGACCTGGCCACACTGGCCCACCTGCAGCGGGAGACGGCGCTGCGGCACCGCTGGTTCGCCGGGCTGTCCGCGGGCAGGCCGACGCACGGCCCGCACAGTCTCGCGGGACTGGAACAGGCCTTGTCGGTGTTCGACGGGCTCGACCTGTCCGCCGACGAGATGCTGCTCTGCCTCGACACGGTTTCCGCGTTCGTCCGCGGCCACGTCCTCGCCGAACTGGCCGAGGAGGAGGCCGTCCGCCGCACCGGCCTGAGCCACGACGCCTGGATGGAACAGCAGGGCGAGTACGGCCCGGCGATCATCGGCAGCGGCCGCTATCCGCGCTTCACCCGCGTCATCGTCGAAGCCGAGAGCCCGCACGCGGCGGACCGGCTGGAACGCGGTTTCGCACTCGGCCTCGACCGCGTCCTCGCCGGCCTCGCGGCGAGCATGGAAGGACGCTGATCTAGCGCCCTTCGACCCTGGTCCACCCGAAACCAGCGTCCTTTACAGCTACTATCCTTGGTTAAGGCTTGTAACCATATGGACGGAGGTGGCCATGGCGAACGCCGCGACGTCGCCACGCGAGCGGTACCGGGCGCAGATGCGCACGGAGATCAAGGAGCAGGCGTGGGAGCAGATCGCCACGTCGGGAGCGTCCGCGTTGTCGCTCAACGCGATCGCCAAGCACCTGGGCATGAGCGGGCCCGCGCTCTACCGCTACTACGCCAGCCGCCACGACCTGATCACCGAACTCATCCGGGACGCCTACCGCAGCCTGGCCGACACCCTGGCCGGAGTCGCTGCGGACGGCGACGCCGATCTCCCCCGCCTGGGCCGTACCGTGCGCGAATGGGCACTCGAGGATCCTCAGCGGTACTTCCTCATCTACGGCACACCCGTGCCCGGCTACCACGCGCCCGCCGACACCACGACGATCTCCGAGGAGATCATGGCGCTGCTGCTCGCCGCCTCGCCGGACACGGAGACCGCGACGCGGCACGCGATGGCCTTCTGGACACGCGTGCACGGCGTGCTCTCCCTGGAACTCGCCGGCCACTTCGCCGGGATGGACCTCGACCCCGCCGCCCTCTTCGAGTCCGAATTGGACAGTCTGCGGGAGCTCTGACCCCGCCGGTCAGTGGTGCCGCGAAGTGGCCGCGCCCGGATGCCCGGTGGTGCGGAAGAGGAAGTACGCCGCGACACCCAGCACGACGAGCGCGACGACGACCGCGATCGCGATCTTCACCTTGCTGTACGGGCGTTCGCCGTGCACCTCGCCGGTCCGGCCGTTGACCAGCACCTGCCAGTTCTTGCCCGCGTAGACGTAGGTGGCGATCCACACCGGGAGCAGCATCAGCTTGAACGTCACGGCGTCGTGCCGGGTGTTGACGGAATCGACCCGCTGCACGTCACCGCCGATGTCGCGGCGGCAGTCCTCGGCGATGACCGGCGCCATCCGGCGCTTCGCCTCTTCGAAGCCGTTTTCGGGCTCGACGTCGTAGCGCAGCGCGAAATGCCCGGCGAGATACTGCGGCTGGTACGGCGCGGCTTCGAGCAACGGCCACGGCGCGAGATCGTCCAGCCGCTTCACCGGGAGCAGGAGACTGCCGGGCACCAGCACGTCGTCGAACGCGCGCCCGACCGTGCCCGCCGCCGGATACCAGCGGGTCCGGCGGACCTGACGGGATTTCCGGTTGCCGTCGCTGTCGGTGTAGTACTCGGTGACGTAGTAGTGCTCGCCCCGCGCACCCGTGTAGGCCGACACGGTCTGCGAGTCGTATGTCCAATGGGGAACGTAGGTGCTCTTGGTCGATTCGGCCTCGGTCACCTTTTTCAGCGCGCCCGGCGCGAACCAGCGCGACGAGGTCCATCGGCCCAGCGCGTCGCGCATCCGGCCTCGGTCGAGCTGGAACGGGAGCACGCCCTCCGGCACGATCTGCCCGCTCGCCGTGGCGTCCACGACCAGCGGCGAACCGCAGAACTGGCACAGGCTCGCGGTCTCGTTCGTCTCCGTCCGCGCGGCGCAACGCTGGCACGCCAGCACGTACGCGCCGATGCTGCCGACCGGTTTCCTGGGCAGCACGGCCAGTTCGGCGATCGGGATCTCGCGGATCTGCCTGTCGCCGACCTCGATCTGCTGCCGGAATCCGCAGTACGGGCACTTGAGCACGCTGGTGCCGGGTGCGAACTGGACCCGGGCACCGCAGCCGCCGCACGGATAGGTGTGCGCGGCGACCGGGCCGGGCTGCTGACGTTGCTGTGCGTAGGGATCGGTCATCGGTCCCCCTCCTGACGATCGCTGCGGCCGGTGCTACTGCGGCGGCAACGGCGGAGGGGTGCTGGCCAGCAACGGAGCCACCTCGGGCACCTGGCCGGCAGGCAGCCAGCCCGCCATCCCGGCCCGCCACACGAGCGTGTCGGCGCGCAGCGTTCCGCCCGCGGCCTGCTGACCGAGCTGGGCCCGGTCGAACGGGCCGAGCTGCTGGCCGTTCGCGCCGAGGAACCACTGCTCGGCCTGCGGCAGCGGCGGCGGACCCGCGGGCGCCTGCTGCGGCGCGTATTGAGGTTGTTGCTGGGGCGCGCATTGAGGCTGCTGAGGCGCGGTCCCGGCTCCCGCGGCACGCTGGCCGAGCGCCATGCCCAGCCCGATGCCGAGGCCCTCGCCCGCGCCACCCTCGTTGTACGCGGCGGCCTCGATCGCCTGCGCGGACTGGAACTGCGTGTACTGGTCGAGGTTGCCGACGATGCCCATCTGGCTGCG
This sequence comes from Amycolatopsis sp. NPDC059021, assembly GCF_042739895.1. Classification (NCBI taxonomy): domain Bacteria; kingdom Bacillati; phylum Actinomycetota; class Actinomycetes; order Pseudonocardiales; family Pseudonocardiaceae; genus Amycolatopsis; species Amycolatopsis sp. NPDC059021. Next base: position 633 of record NZ_JBHYIQ010000157.1, on the reverse strand, counting down.
CTTGTCGATCGCGGCCTCGACCTCGGGCGGCAGCGAGATGTTCTCGATGAAGAACTTCGGGATCTGGATCCCGGACTGCGCGAGTTCCTGGCTGAGCACGCCCGCGAGCCGGTCGCCGATCTGGACCTGCTGGGTGGCCAGGTCGAGCATCGGCACCCCGGCCGTCGCGAGCGCGTTGCCGAGTCTGCTGACGATCAGCTGACGAAGGTGCTCCTCGACCTCTTCGGTGCGGAACTGCGGGTCGGTCCCGGCCAGCTCGCGCAGCAGCGCGGGCGGGTCGATCACCCGCAGCGAGTACCCGCCGAACGCGCGGAGCCGGACCATGCCGAACTCCGGATCGCGCACGATCACCGGGTTCGGGGTGCCCCACTTCAGGTCGGTGAACTGACGGGTGTTGACGAAGTAGACCTCGGCCTTGAACGGCGAGTCGAAGCCGTACTTCCAGCCCTTGAGCGTGGACAGGATCGGCATGTTCTGCGTCTGCAGCGTGTACATGCCCGGCGGATAGGCGTCGGCGACCTGGCCCTCGTTGACGAAGACGGCCGCCTGCGACTCGCGCACGGTGAGCTTGGCGCCCATCTTGATTTCGTTCTCGTACCGGGGAAACCGCCAGACGATCGTGTCGCGGCTGTC
>NZ_JBHYIQ010000156.1:0-16967 GCF_042739895.1 Amycolatopsis sp. NPDC059021 | reverse complement strand
CGGCCAACTCGTCATACGACGGCTGGACACCCTCTCCCACAACAAGATCATCCCACAAACCCCTCCACAGCAAGCAAAGGGGCCTGAATAGTTACCCGTGGAGCGCGTGACCAGTTCAACCGTTCCCTCGTCCTCGCTCGACACCGCTGGTGCCGATGCGGCTCTGTCCGAAGCATGTGCCCTGGAGAAGGAGATGTCCCGGTTGCGGGCGCGTCAGATGCGCGCTCTCGACCGCTATTCCCGCTGTGTCGGTTCGCGAAGATCCGCTACGGCGGAGCTGGCTCTCGTCGCGTCGATGACCACCTATCAGGCCGCGAAGAAGCTCGCCCTGGCCGAGGCGTTGGTGCGGCGGTTGCCGTGCACCCTGGCGGCGATGGAGCGCGGTGAGCTCGACGAGCTCAAGGCCACCAAGATCGCCGAACCCACATCCGTACTGTCTGACGAGCTGGCGCGGCGGGTGGACGAGATCATCGTGCACCGGCTCGCGGGGAAGAACTCCAGCACGTTACGGCGGGCCGTGAACTGGGTCGTCATGAGCGTGGACCCGGAGGGGTACGCGGGGCGTTCGAAGGCGCGACGGCGGACCCGGCAGGTACGGCTGCAGCACCACGACGAGACCATGAGCACTCTCACCGCGAAGTTGCCGGTCGAGCAGGCGAGTGCCATCTACGCCTCGGTCGATCGCGCCGCGAGGAAGGCGCGGCGCCTGCCCGGGGAGACCCGCACCACCGAACAGTTGCGGGCCGATGTTTTCGCGGATCGCCTGCTGGCTGTCCGCCAGGGTGACGCGGGAGTCCGCGCGGATGTCCACGTCTACGTCGACCTGCTCACCCTTGCCGGGTTGAACAAGAACCCCGCCGAACTGGCGGGGTACGGGCCGATTCCCGCGTGGCTGGCGCGCCGGATCGCCACCGATCCCCACTCCACCTGGACCCGGTTGATCACCGACCCCGACACCGGCCAGTTGCTGTCGGTCGGGCGCCGGAAGTACCGGCCCCCGGCGGACCTCGACGGCTTCATCCGGGTTCGCGACAGGGAATGCGGAACCCCTGGCTGTCATCGTCCTGCCCAGTTCACCGACCTCGACCACATCGAAGATTGGCACGCCAAGAAGGGCGAGACCAGCGCCGACAACATGGGTGGCCGGTGCGGCTTCCATCACAAGGTCAAAGACGAACCCGGATGGCGCCATATCCCGCACAAGGACGGGAGCTACACCATCGTCACCCCCACGGGCCATCGCTTCACCCACCGCCCTGAACCATTCCACGAGCCCCGTACGCCGGAAGTCCAGGAGGCCCGCGGGGCTGATCGGTCACGTCGAAACCGGAAAAATGGAAAACGGAAAAATTCCGAAAATGGACGCCCTGTCGCGACCCCTCCAGCAGCCTTAACGTCTCGGGAGGCACTGGGAAACAAACCAGCACACCCGACGACAGGGAGCGAAGAAAGTGAACGTGCAACTGCGCAGATGGGCCGGAGCGGGTCTCGCGGCCGCCGTCATCGCCACACTCGCCGGCGTCACCCCGGCGCAGGCGGCGGAAGGTGTCATCGTCGGAGCCGGGGACGTGGCGTCCATTCAGGACAGTTACATCGTGGTCCTCAAGAGCGGGGCACCGGCGGGCAAGGCCGGTGAACTGACCGGCCGGTTCGGCGGGCAGATCGGAAAGGTGTTCTCCGAGGCGATCGATGGCTTTTCGGTGAAGGTCGATGCCCGGCACGCCCGGCGGATCGCGGCTGACCCGGCGGTGGAATTCGTCGAGCAGAACAAGACCGTGCGTGCCGAGGAGGTTCAGCAGAACCCGCCGTCCTGGGGGCTGGACCGGATCGACCAGCGCAAACTACCGCTGGACAACAAGTACACCTATTCCACCACCGCCTCGAACGTGAACGTATACGTCCTCGACACCGGGATCCGTGCCACGCACCAGACGTTCGGCGGACGCGTCCACCAAGGCTACGACTTCGTCGACAACGATACGGACGCCGACGACGGCTATGGCCACGGTACGCACGTGGCCGGCACGATCGCCGGATCGCAGTACGGCGTGGCCAAGGGTGCTCAGCTCTACCCGGTACGCGTACTCGACTCGCAAGGAAGCGGCACTCTCGACAACGTGATCGCGGGCGTCAACTGGATCACCACGAACGCCAAAAAGCCCGCGGTTGCCAACGCCAGTCTCGGAGGTGGCGTGTCGACGGCATTGGACACCGCCGTGCGCAACTCGGTCAAATCCGGTGTCACCTGGACGATCGCGGCCGGGAATTCCAACACCAATGCCGCGAACAGCTCGCCTGCACGGGTGAAGGAAGCCATCACAGTGGCTGCGGCGGACAAGACCGACGCCCGGGCTTCATTCTCCAACTACGGTTCGGTGGTCGACCTGTTCGCACCCGGGGTCGGCATCACCTCCGCCTGGAACACGAACGACACCGCCACCTACACCGGCAACGGGACGTCGTTCGCCGCGCCCCACGTTGCCGGCGCGGCGGCTCTGTACCTCTCGTCCCACGCGAACGCCACCGCCGCTCAAGTCGAACAGGCGTTGGTCGCCGCGGCGACGCCGAACCTCGTGAAGAATCCCGGAACGGGCACCCCGAACCGCACACTGTATGTCAGCCGCTGACTGTCTTCCCGTGAACGGTGTGTGCTCCGGCAGCGCCGAGGCACACACCGTTTCACCATTCCCAGCGGACACCGATCCGGCCGGTGACGTCGAATTCCACATGATGCGCGGACCCGGTCGCGTTCGGGACCAGCTCGGCGAACTGTGTGACGTTCTCGCCGGACGGGGACTGCGACCGCACACACCGCAGCGGTGTCCGCGCAGGGTCGAAGCTCAGATCGAGGAGGTAGTTCTTCGTGGTGACGGGAAACCGCCGGGCGAACCCGTCACCCGACAGTCGTGCACGACGCGGCGGGTAGACGATCCGGTAGTCCATGATGATCGTCTCGCCGTGACGCAACGGCGAATCGAACAGCAGCTCCGCACTGAGCACGCCGGCGTGCCGATCGACGCCGATCCGGCCCCTCGCACAGTGACGCCCGGCCACGACCTCGGGTACGTGTGCCGGATCGATGTCCCAGTGCAGGGGCCAGCGATCCGGCCCGTTCCGTTCCGCCCGCAGCACCTGCCGGACGAAGACCGCCTCAAGCCCGCCCAGCGCGCCGACCTCGGCGCGATCCTGCACACTCAACGGGATGAGCCCGTCGGCCGAGTATGCCGGGGCGGGTCGTGCGTACCGGCCGCGGGGACGCGGCGGCCCCAGCAGCGAGCGCAGCGACCTCGGCGGGACCGCCAGTACCTGCTCCAGTTCGACCAGGGCGCGTAGGGATTCGGGACGTTCCGGGCGCCGCCTGCCCGACTGCCAATGGCTCAGTGTCGGCACACTGATCGAGATGCCCCGCATCCGGAGCCGGTACTGGATCCGGTCGAGCGACAGCCCGCTGGCGGTGATGGCGGCCCGCAGGGCCAGGGGGAACTCACCGGACGTCTCTTCGGCGACACTTGTCATCGGTACTCCTCGTCGCGAGTCATCGATCGGGGTAGTTCGAGTACTCAGCGACGAACACAACACGGACGCGTTACCGGGAAACGCCTCTTTCGTGTGAAGGCCTGACGAGGTGGCATGCGCCGAACGTAAGCAACGGTGTGTGGAGTGTCAACGTCGCCCGGATCGTGAATCCCCTCGGATGGGGGCGCCCGCCTCGTGCAGGTGCCGCAGCGCCTGCCGGTAGGAGTCGATCAGCCCGGTCTGGGTGTAGGGGATGCCCACCTCGGCGCAGTACGCCTCGACGATCGGTTGTGCCCGTCGCAGGTGCGGGGACGGCATGCTCGGGAACAGGTGGTGTTCGACCTGGTAGTTCAAGCCGCCGAGTGCGACGTCGACGAATCGGCCGCCGCGCACGTTGCGCGAGGTCAGTACCTGTTTGCGCAGGAAGTCGAGCTCGGGTTTCCCGGTCAGTGTCGGCATGCCCTTGTGGTTCGGCGCGAAGATCGATCCCATGTAGACGCCCCATAATCCTTGGTGGATGGCGAAGAACACCAGCGCCTGCAGCGGCGTCAGGACGATCAGGAGCGCGCTGAGATAGACCGCGAAATGTGTGAACAGCAGCGCGGCTTCCAGCCCTCGCCGTTTCAGGCCCGGTTGCCGGACAGCGCGGATCCCCGACCAGTGCAGGTTCAGCCCCTCCAGGGTGAGCAGCGGGAAGAAGAGGAAAGCCTGATAGCGGCCGATGAACCGGGGCAGCCCCCGGCTCGCCCGCGCCTGGTCCTTCGACCACACGAGGATGTCCGGATCGACGTCGGGATCCAGGTCCTCGTGGTTCGGGTTGGCGTGGTGGCGGGTGTGCTTGTCCATCCACCAGCCGTAGCTCATCCCGATCCCGAGGTTGCCCGCGATCCGCCCGGCGATCTCGCTCGGCCGCCGGGTGCGGAACACCTGGCGGTGCGCCAGGTCGTGGGAAAGCAGTGCGATCTGGCCGAACATCACCGCCTGGAACACGGCGATCGCGAGCTGCCACCACGATTCGCCGATCAGCGCGAACGCGACCCAGCCCGCGACGAACAGCACGGTCACCAGTGCGATGCGGGCGGTGTAGTAGCCGGGGCGGCGCACGAGCAGCCCGGCCTCGCTGATGCGACGGGAGAGCCGGGCGAAGTCGCTGCCCGTACTCGGGGGCGCGGGGTGCACGAGATTGTCTGTGGTCACGCTCCGAGTCTTTCGACCGGCGTGACCACGGAGAATCCTGCGCGCACCAGGGTTCGTACGGGGGCAGGCCCCACCTGGGGACCGGTGGGTCGCTCAGTGGAAGGCCGCCGCCAGCTCCCGCGCTTCCACGTTGACGCCCTTCAACTGCACCACGGGTTCGGCGCCGTGAAGCTGCGCGCGGCGGTACTTGGCGGTCAGTGTCACCGATTCGCCCGGCCAGAGGGTGACGTAGTCGTCGCTCCAGATCGCCGGCGCGACTTCGGCGCCGTCGGCGGTCACCGTGGCTCGGAGGAAGAACGCGACCTTGTCGCCCGTGTTGGTCAGGGTGACAGACGTGGTGGCGTCGTCGCCGTGGCCTTCGCTCGCGGCGTTCACGGACACCGTGCCGGCGGCGAGGCGGCGCAGACCACTGAGGTCGGCAAATGCGGTCTGGGGGCTCAACCGCCACTCGTCGGCCTGGTAGTCCACCTCGTCCGGTTTGGTCGAAAGCCAGTAGACGTTGCGATCGACGACGTTTCCCTGTGCGTCGCGCAGCAGGAGCCGGACGAAATAGGTGGTGGAAATACCCTCCGGGACGGGCACGGTGTCCAGAGTGGACGTCGCGTTTCCCTTGGCGGTCACCGAGTTCGTGGTGTGATCGTAGCGCTGAGTGCCATCGAGGTCGAAAACCGTGGCCTGGACGGACAACGGCCCGGCGTCCCGTAGGCCGGTGTTCACCAGCGCCACGGCGGCGTTGTCGTAGCGGTACTGCACGTGCAGCGGCCGCAGCGCGGTGCGGGCTCCGAAGTAGCCGCCGGAAGGAGCCATCGAGTAGTCGTAGAGATGCCAGAACAGCGACGGCCAGGCGTTGTTCACCAGCCAGTAGATCGTCCCCGTCGCCGGTCTGTCCGTTGTGGACTGTTCGGCGCCGTACGCCTCGAACTGGGCCCGGTTGACCTCGTAGTTGGCCAGCTGTGACTTCTCGACGAAATCCGCCAGATCGGCGGGCTTCCCGTAGCGGCGTTCCAGCGCGGTGGAGTATTCGGCCAGCCGGTCGAAGTTCGACGACCAGGACAGGTGGAACTGCGGTTTGTCGCCGTGTTGCCAGAGATCCGCCAGTTCCCGCGGCGAAAGGATCTTCTCCAGACTGCGCAGGTCCGGGATGGCGGGGCCCGGCCCGTGCTCCGCCTCGAAACCGAACGCGCCGCCCTTCTGTTTCCCGTACCAGTAGGACGGCGGCACCCACCAATACGGGCCGAGGCCCTTGTTCCCGGATTTGCCCAGCTGAGGGCTGGTGCGCCAGCCGATGGACGAAATGACCGGCGCCTGCCAGTCCGACGCGGCGAGCCCGTCGAGATATTCCTTTTCGACCTCGGGGGTGGGGGCGGTGTCGCTGCCCACGTAGAACCCCAGGATGCTCGGGTGGTTGCGCAGCCGGTGTCCTTCGGTGACCGCGGAGGCCTTGGCGACCGCGTGGTCGGCCGGGGACCACTTGGCGTAGGCCTGCCATTTCGTGCAGCACTCCCAGCCGGGGAGCAGCATGATGCCCAGCCGGTCGGCGAGCTGGTAGAACTCGTCGTTCTCGCCCTTGCCCTCCAGCCGGATCGTGTTCAGGCCGAGATCGCGGACGTAGGAGAACTCGTCCTCGAGCCGCCGCGCGTCGTAGCGCAGGAACAGGTCGGGCGCCCAGCCCGCGCCGCGCACGAGGAACGGCTTGCCGTTGACGACGTAGTACCGGTCCCCGGCGTCGTTCAGCCGGGATTGGACGTCGCGGACACCGAAGGCCGTGGTGGCCCGGTCGGACGGAGTGTCGTCCGCGGACACCGCCATCGCCAGGCGGTACATCGGCTGACCGCCCATTTGGGCGGGCCACCAGACCCGCGGACGGTCGAGGTGGATCGGCTCGAAGGTCACCGTCGCGTTCTCGTGGGGGGCGAGGGTGACGTTCTTCCCGAAGGAGAACGAGTCGATCTTCCCGCCGGCCTTCGCCACGACGGTCCGATCGGTGTTGTTCGTCAGTTCCGCCTTGACCGTCAGCTCGGCCGACTCCAGGCCCGGCACCGCCAGCCGGGTGACCACCCGTGGATCGCGCAGCGACACCGCCCCGGCCTCGGCGAACCGGACGTCACGCCAGACACCCATGCTGTTGTCCGGCGGAGGCCGGCTCCAGTCGAGGAAGCCGATCGACAGGTCCGGACAGGGGTCCGTCTCGGGGTCGAGGCACAGTGAGGACGGGAACACCTTGATGGCCAGCGCGTTGACGCCGGGCCGCAGCAGCCCGGACACGTCGAAGCGGTGCGCGGGATACGCTCCCGCGACCACGTCCGGCCCGGCGATCATGGTGCCGTTGAACCACACCTCGGCCTGGGGGATCACGCCGCCCGGCAGGTCCACGAAGGTGTGGGTCCCCGGTTTCGGCGTGGCGGCGACCGTCGTCCGGTACCACCACGGCACGGTGAAGTCCTGGGGATCCACCTTGTCCCGCAGGTTCGCCGAGTAGTTCAGATCCGGGTACTTGCCCGCCGCGACGAGCCCGCCGAGGACGGTCGAGCGCGCGGGCACCGAGGTCCACGCGCCGTCGTCGTACGACGGCGAGGACAGCGCCACACCGTCCTGGCCCGCCTGCCCGCTCGACCGCAGCCGCCAGCCGGTCACGGTCCGTGTCTGGCCTGCCCCGGCGACGGGGGAGTCCGGCGCCTCGTCCCGCGGCGGAGCCGAACTCACCGCGAAGTACGAGAGAACCAGGACCGCGACCAGCCACGGGATCCGGCACGCCGCCCTGGCTCTCCACCTCGACACCCTCGTCGCCCCCGCCCACCAGCCGAAACGCAGTGTGAAGACTCTAGCGCAGGGACGTCAGCTGACCGGGCGAACGAGCGGCAGGTGCCGGTGCGGCGCGCCGAAGAGCTGCGCCGTGGCGTGGGCGCGTTTGAAGTACCGGTGGGCCGGATGTTCCCAGGTCGCGGCGATCCCGCCGTGCAGCTGGATCATCTCGGCGGCGACCGTGCTCAGCGCCTCCGAGCAGTGCACCTTCGCGACGGCGGCGAGCCGGGACGACTCCGGCGCCGCGTAGGCCGCCGAACGCGCCGTCTCGACCAGGACGTGCAGATCGGCCATCCGGTGCTTGAGTGCCTGGAAACCTCCGATCGGGCGGCCGAACTGGCGGCGCTGCCCGGCGTATTCCACGGTCAGTTCCAGCGCGCGTGCCGCGGCACCGGCCTGTTCGGCGGCGAGCACCGCGCACGCGACGTCGCGGACCGGTGCCGGATCGACCGGCCCGAGCGGGCGTGCCACGGCGTGGTCGAAGGTGATGGTGGCGAGCGCGCGGGTCTCGTCCATCGCGGGCACGGCCGCGCGGCGCACCCGATCCTGCCGAGTGTCCACTTCGTACAGAACGGGTCCGGTGCCGGTGTCGGCAATGGCCAGGAGGACCGGCGCGCTCGCGCCGTCGAGAACGTAGTGCGCTGTTCCATCCACTGTGGATTCATCGCCGCGGCACGCGAACTGGGTGGTCGACCAGTCGCCGTGTTCGTCGGTCCACGCCAAGGCGCCGACGGTGCCTTCGGCGAGCTGGGGGAGGAGCCGTGCGCAAGCGGCTTCGTCGCCGCACGCCAGCAGGGCGTGTACTGCGAGTACCGCGGAGCCGAGGAAGGGCACATCCGCGAGGACACGTCCCAGCTCCTCGGCGACGACCTGGACGTCGGTGGTGTCCGCGCCGAGCCCGCCGAACCGTTCGGGGACCGCGAGGGCGGCGACGCCGATGTGCTCGCACAGCGCCGGCCAAGGGTTCGCTTCGCGGGCCAGCAGCTTCCGGACTCCGGCGCGGAGTTCGTCCTGTTCCGGGGTGAAGGTCATCGGGCCACCGTCTCCAGCACGCGCCGCCGGTGGATTTCCGCTGTCCCCCAAGCGGAAGCCAGCGCGCGGACGCGGGTGAGCCGCAGGCCGAGCGGATGTTCGGCGGTGTAGCCGATCGCGCCGTGCACCTGCAGGCCCGTGCGCGCGGCCAGCAACGCGGCGTCCCCGCAGGCGACCTTCGCGGCCGAGACGTCTTCCGGTGCCATCGTGACCGCCGCGCCGTACAGCAGTGGCCTGGCGAGTTCGAGCGCGGTGACCACGTCGGCCAGCAGATGCTTGATCGCCTGGTACTGGCCGATTTCACGGCCGTATTGACGGCGTTGCCCGGCGTAGGACACCGAGGCGTCCAGGAGCCAGCGGCCCGCGCCGAGCAGCTGGGCCGCTGTCGCCAGCACGCCGAGCTCGAAGGCGCGCCCGGCGTCCTGGGCCGGACCGAGATCGGCATCGGGTGTGCCGGGGCACAGGCGCCGGGAACCGTCCAGAGAGGACAGCGTGTCGCCGGGGGTGAACGAGCGGAGCCGGGACCCGTCGACGACGATCCGGACGTCCGCGACGTCGGCGTCCAGCGCGTAGGGGACGTGCGGGGCGAAGATGACCGACGCGAGTGTCTCGCCGCTGGCGAGCGTGGTGAGCCGGTCGTCGCCGAGCAGTGCCGGCGCGACCGCCACCGTGTCGGTCCACGGCCCGGGAACGCAGTACTCGCCGAGCGTTTCGCAGGCGACGACGAGATCGGCCACTTCCGCCGCCAGCCCGCCGAAGGCCTCCGGGACGGCCAGCGCGGTGACGCCGAGATCGGCGAGACGGCGCCAGATCTTCAACCCGGGCGCCGGATCGCCCGCGGCCCACGCCCGGTTCGCGGTATCGGTGTCCAGTGTGGACAGAAGGTCGCCGAGACTGGTGGCGAAGCTGGTTTGCTCGGCCGACAGCGCGAACTTCATCGTTTCTCCTTCGGCAGGCCCAGCAGGCGCTCGGCGACGATCGTGCGCTGGATCTGGTCGGTACCGCCGTAGATCGGGCCCGCCAGCGAGAACAGCCAGCCGTCCGTCCACGGCCCGCGCAGTTCCGCGGCCGGGCCGAGCACGTCCAGCGCGGTCTCCTGCAGCGCGACGTCGAGATGGGACCAGAACAGCTTGTTGACACTCGACTCCGGCCCGAGCTCGGCGCCTTCGGCGAGCCGGGTGAGCGTGCCGAAGGTGTAGAGCTGATAGGCCCGCGCGCCGATCCAGGCGTCCGCGACCCGCTCGGCCGTCGCGTCGGGCCGGTCCGCGCGGGACCACAAGTCGACAAGCCGGTCCGCGGCGGCGAGGAACCGGCCGGGACTGCGCAGCGAAAGGCCGCGTTCGTTGTTCGCGGTCGTCATCGCGACACGCCAGCCCTCGCCGGGAGCGCCGATCACGTCCTCATCCGGGACGAACACGTCGTCGAAGAAGATCTCCGCGAAACCCGGCTCACCGTCCAGCTGCGGGATGGGGCGGACCGTCACGCCCTCGGCACGCAGATCGGCCATCAGGTAGGTGAGGCCGCGATGGCGGACGGCGTCCGGATCGCTGCGGAACAGCCCGAACGCGCGATCGGCGAACGCGGCGCGGGAGCTCCACGTCTTCTGGCCGTTCAGCAGCCAGCCACCGTCCACACGGGACGCGGTGCTGCGCAGCGCCGCGATGTCGCTGCCCGCCTCCGGCTCCGACCAGGCCTGCGCCCAGACCTCCTCCGCGCGCGCCATCTTCGGCAGGATCCGGTGCAGCTGCTCCTCGGTGCCGTGCGAGAACAGTGTGGGCGCGAGCATGAAGATGCCGTTCTGGTTGACCCGGCCCGGCGCGCCCGCCGCGTAGTACTCCTCCTCGAACAGCACCCATTCCAGCAGGCTCGCGTCGCGGCCGCCGAGGTCACGCGGCCACGAGACGACCGACCAGCGCGCGTCGGCGAGCTGTGCCTCCCACTCCCGGTGGCGGGCGAACCCTTCCACGGTGTCGAAGGACGGCAGCGGCTCGGCGGGCACGTGCTCGGCCAGCCACGCGCGGGCCTCGTCGCGGAAGGCGCGGGCCGAGGTGTCCAGATCCAGATCCATCAAGCCTTCCTTCCGGCGTCGCGCATCGAACGGGCGTCCTGGCCGCCGAGCGAGTCACCGCCCGACACCTCGGCGTTGTGGGCGTGCGCGAAGTGGTGCAACCCGAACACCGAGTCCATTCCGGACCGCAGGCCCATCAGGTCCTCGGCCTGGTTGACCGCCTTCTTCGCCAGCGCGAGCCCGAAGCGCGGCATCACGGCGATCTTTTCCGCCAGGGCAAGGGTTTCGGCCTCCAGCTCGGCCCGGGGCACGACCCGGTTGAGCATGCCCCATTCCTTCGCCTGCGCGGCGGTGAACCGCTCGCCGGTGAACAGCACTTCCTTGGCCGCCCGCGGCCCGAGCACCCAGGGGTGGGCGAAGTACTCGACGCCGGGAATGCCCATGCGTACCACGGGGTCGGCGAAGAACGCGTCGTCCGAGGCGACGATGAGGTCGCAAACCCAAGCCAGCATGAGCGCCCCGGCGATGCACGCGCCCTGCACGCTCGCGATCGTGGGCTTCGGGATTTCCCGCCACCGGCGGCACATCCCCAAGTACACTTCGGACTCCCGGGCGAACCGCTGGTCACCGCCCTCCGCGCCGACGTGGTCCCACCACAGCACGGCCTTGCGCTCGAAGGAGACGTCCGCGTCGCGGCCCGGCGAGCCGATGTCGTGGCCCGCCGAGAAGTGCTTCCCCGCGCCCGCCAGCACAATCACCTTGACCTCGGCGTCGTCCACGGCACGGGTGAAGGCGGCGTCGAGCGCGTAGGTCATCGCGGAGTTCTGCGCGTTGCGGTACTCCGGCCGGTTCATGGTCACCAGTGCGACCGGGCCGCGCCGTTCGTAGCGCACCACCTCATCCATCGGACTCCTCCTTTTGCGGGACACTCCCTCGGGTGCGGGTGTCCCGCACAAACACTGCCGGTCGGCACGACGAGCGGCTGCGCGAGGATAAGCTCATCGTGCCTCCGTCCGCAGGACTCGCTTCAGTACCTTCCCCGACGGGTTCCGCGGCAGCTCGGCGCGGAAGTCCACGAAACGGGGAACCTTGTAGTTGGCCAGGTTTTCCTTGCAGTACGCGATGACGTCCTCTGTGGACAGTGTGTGGCCGCGGCGGAGGACGACGTGGGCCTTGCCGACCTCGCCGAGCCGGTGGTCCGGGACACCGATGACGGCCGATTCGGCGACGCCGTCCAGCCGGGCCAGTGTCTGCTCGACCTCCGCGGGGTAGACGTTGAATCCGCCGCAGGTGTACATGTCCTTGAGCCGGTCGGTGATCCGCAGATTGCCTCGCGCGTCCAGCTCGCCGACGTCGCCGGTGTGCAGCCAGCCGTCCGCGTCGATCGCTTCCGCCGTGGCCGCCGGATCGTCGAGGTAGCCCAGCATCACGTTCGGGCCGCGCAGCAGGATCTCGTCGCGATCCCCGAGCTTCACCTCGAACTCCGCGGTGGCCCGGCCCGCCGTCCTGGCGACGAGCTCGGGCGGGTCTTCGGGACGGCACATCGTCGCGACCACGGCTTCGGTGAGCCCGTATGCCGTGAGCACGATGTCGAAACCGAGTTCGGCGCGCATCCGCTCGACGAGGGTCACCGGAACGACGGCGGCGCCGGTGACCGCGAGCCGGAGGCCGGACAGCGCGTGGTTCGCGCGATCCGGCGCGTCCAGCAGGACCTGGTAGATCGTCGGCGCGCCCGGCAGCACGGTGATCCGCTCGGTTTCGATCAGCCGCAGCGTTTCGGCGACGTCGAAGGTGCGCTGTGGCACGAGTGTCGCCCCGGTCAGCAGTGACACGACGATTCCGGCCTTGTACCCGAAACTGTGGAAGAACGGGTTGATCACCAGATACCGGTCGTGCTCGGTCACGCGCCCGCACTCCGCCCACGCCCGCGCGACGCCGAGGACCTGCCGGTGGCTGCTCATGGCGCCCTTGCTGCGGCCGGTGGTGCCCGAGGTGAACAGGATGTCGCTGACGTCGTCCGGCCCTGCCGGGCTGGTGAAGTCCTCGCCGTACGCCGCCAGCGCGTCCCACTCGGTGACGCCGTCCACTTCCTCCTCGACGCCTTCGACCGGGACGCGCAGGACGGTCGGCGGCAGCGCGCCGCCGAGCGCCGCGAGCCGGTCGACGCCGAGGAAACGGCCGGTCACGACTAGCGCGGACACCTCGGCGCGGGTGAGGATGTCGGTGGTCTCCGGCGCGGTGAACCGCGTGCTGATCGGCACGAGGGTCGCTCCGGAGTACAGCGCGCCGAGTGCCGCGACGACCCAGTGCCACGTGTTGGGGGAGCAGACCGCGATGCGGTCACCGGGCCGGATTCCCCGGTCCCGGAAGAAACCCGCGCAGCGCCGCACGTGCCGCCGGAGGTCGCGGAAGGTCAGCCGGACGTCGCCGTCGACGACCGCTTCGTGCTCGGCGAAGCGCTCCGCGGCGGCGTCGAGTGCCGCCGGGATGGTCGGCTCCCGCATCGAGACCTCCCTAACAAGTGCTTGGTAGGGTAGCCTACGCAGGAGTCCCCGATTTGGCCAGCGGCCGAAGTGCTCAGTGAGGAGGAGCCTTGGCGGACACCGAATTCCGGGCGCGGATCCGGAGCTGGCTCGCCGAGCGGTTGCGCGGCGAGTTCGCCGCGCTGCGCGGCCTCGGCGGTCCCGGCCGGGAGCACGAGGCGTTCGACGAGCGGGTCGCCTGGGAGAAGGAACTGGCCGCCGGCGGCTGGAACTGCCTCGGCTGGCCCGCCGAGTACGGCGGGCAGGACGCGTCGTTCGAGCAGCAGGTGATCTTCCACGAGGAGTACGCCCGCGCGGACGCTCCGGCGAGGGTCAGCCATGTCGGCCAGGAACTGCTCGGGCCGACGCTGCTCGCCTTCGGGACGCCGGAGCAGAAGCGGCGGTTTCTGCCCCGGATCGTGGCCGTCGAGGAACTGTGGTGCCAGGGCTATTCCGAACCGGGCGCCGGCTCCGACCTCGCGGCCGTTTCGACGTCGGCACGGCTCGAGGGTGGCCAGTGGGTCATCAGCGGGCAGAAGGTGTGGACGTCGCTCGCGCACGTCGCCGACTGGTGTTTCGTACTGGCGCGCACCGAATCCGGCTCGAAGCGTCATCACGGGCTGTCCTATCTGCTCGTCCCGATGCGACAGTCCGGAGTGGACGTACGGCCGATCCGGCAGATGACAGGGACCTCGGAGTTCAACGAGGTGTTCTTCGACGGCGCGCGGACCGCGAAGGATCTCGTCGTCGGCGAACCGGGCGACGGCTGGCGGATCGCGATGGGCACGCTGGCCTTCGAACGCGGCGTCGCGACACTGGGCCAGCAGGTCGGGTTCCGGCGCGAGCTGGAGGCACTGACCGAACTCGCCGAGCGGACCGGCGCGGACGCGGATCCGTTCGTGGCCGAGCGGATCGACCGCGCCTGGGCAGGGCTGGAGGTGATGCGGGCACACGCCGTCCGCACCCTCGGCGACGCCGCGCCGGGCGCCGCGTCGGTGGCGAAACTCGTCTGGTCGAACTGGCACCGGTCGCTCGGCGAACTCGCGATGCTCGTCCGCGGGGCCGCGGGGATGGTCGCGCCGGACGGCTTCGACACCTGGCAGCGGCTGTATCTGTTCACCCGTGCCGACACGATTTACGGCGGCTCCAACGAGATCCAGCGCAACATCATCGCCGAGCGGGTGCTCGGTCTGCCGAGGGAGGCGCGAGCGTGATTCCTGTGCCGAAGTATCCGGAGGGCGCGAATCTGCTGCGGGACAAGGTGGTCGTGGTGACCGCGGCCGCGGGCACCGGGATCGGATCCGCCGTCGCGCGGCGCGCGCTGGAGGAGGGCGCCCGGATCGTGATCAGCGACCAGCACGAACGGCGCCTCGGCGAAAAGGCCGGGGAACTCGCCGAGTTCGGCGAGGTGCACGCGATCGCCTGCGACGTCACGCGCGAGGAACAGGTCCAGGCGCTCGTCGACGGGGCGGTCGAAAAGTTCGGCAGGCTCGACGTGCTGATCAACAACGCCGGTCTCGGCGGGACCAAGTCGTTGCTGGAGATGACCGACGAGGAATGGTCGCGCGTGCTCGACGTCACGCTGAACGGCACGTTCCGCGCCACCCGCGCGGCACTGCGGCGCTTCGCCGAGCAGGGTGGCGGCGGCGCGATCGTCAACAACGCCTCGGTGCTCGGCTGGCGGGCTCAGGAGGGGCAGGCGCACTACGCGGCCGCGAAGGCCGGGGTCATGGCGCTGACCCGGTGTGCCGCGGTGGACGCCGCGCCCTACGGCGTCCGGGTGAACGCGGTCGCCCCGAGTATCGCGATGCATCCCTTCCTCGCCAAGGTGACCAGCGACGAGCTGCTCGCCGAGCTGACCTCGCGCGAGGTTTCCGGGAGGGCGGCGGAGCCCTGGGAGGTCGCGAATGTCATGGTTTTCCTCGCCAGTGAGTACTCCTCGTACCTCACCGGCGAGGTCGTGTCCGTGAGCAGCCAGCATGCGTGAGGTCCAGCCGTGAGCCCAGCCGCCAAGAACGCCCCCGGATCCCGCCGCGCCGAACTGCTCGCGCTCGCCGCGCGGCTGTTCGCCGACCGCGGCTACGTCTCCACCACCGTGCGGGACATCGCGGACGCGGCGGGCATCCTCTCCGGCAGCCTGTACCACCACTTCGACTCGAAGGAGTCGATGGCCGACGAGATCCTGACCGGGTTCCTGGACGAGCTGTTCGGGTCCTACGCCGAGATCGTGGCCGAGGGCCGGGGCGCCCGCGAGACGCTGGAGGAGGTGGTCGTCGTCTCGTTCGACGCGATCCACCGGCGGCCCGCCGAGGTGGCGATCTACCAGAACGAGGCCAAGCACCTCATGGGGCTGCCGCGGTTCTCCTATCTCGCCGATCGCAACGCCGAGTTCCGCAAGCTGTGGAACGGGATCCTCACCGACGGCGTCGCCGAGGGCGTGTTCCGCGAGGACCTCGACGTCGAACTCGTCTACCGCTTCATCCGCGACACCGTGTGGGTCGCGGTCCGCTGGTACAACCCGGACGGCGCGCTGAGCGCCCGCGACGTGGCCGAGCGGTATCTCGGCATCCTGCTCGACGGGATCGCCGCACCCCAGACCTCGAAGAGGAGGAATCGTGGCTGAAGCCTATGTCCTGGACGCGGTGCGCACCCCGGTCGGACGGCGTGGGGGAGCGCTGAGCGGAGTGCATTCCGCCGATCTCGGCGCACACGCGATCCGCGCGGTCGTCGAGCGGTCCGGCGTCGATCCGTCCGAAGTGGACGATGTGATCCTGGGCTGTACGGACACTTTGGGGCCGCAGTCAGGCAACATCGCGCGGACGTGCTGGCTCGCGGCCGGTTTCCCGCAGCAGGTGCCCGGCGTGACGGTCGACCGGCAGTGCGGGTCGAGCCAGCAGGCTGTGCACTTCGCCGCGCAGGCGGTGCTGTCGGGCACGATGGACCTCGTACTCGCGGGCGGCGTGCAGAACATGAGCGCCGTGCCGATCAGCGCGGCGATGCTCGCCGGGCGCGAGTACGGGTTCGAAGATCCCTTCTCCGGCTCGAAGGGCTGGCAGGAACGCTACGGCGGCGTCGAGGTTTCGCAGTTCCGCAGCGCGGACATGATCGCCGGGCACTGGGACATCACTCGCGAGGCGATGGAGGAGTTCGCGCTGCGCAGTCACGAGCGCGCGGTCGCCGCTGTCGACAGTGGACGGTTCGACGCGGAGATCGTGCCGTTCGGCGACTTCCGGCGCGACGAGGGGCCGCGCCGGGACACCAGCCTGGAGAAGATGGCCGCGCTCAAGCCGTTGAGCGAGGGCTCGCGGATCACCGCCGCCATGGCGAGCCAGATCTCCGACGGCGCGAGCGCGACACTCCTCGCGTCCGAGTCCTACGTCCGCGAACACGGGCTGACGCCGATGGCGCGGATCCACACGATCGCGGTGCGCGCGGCGGATCCGGTGTGGATGCTCACCGGGCCGATCCCCGCGACCGCGCATGCGCTGAAGCGGGCGGGGCTGAGCATCGAGGACATCGATCTCTTCGAGGTCAACGAGGCGTTCGCGAGCGTGGTGCTCGCCTGGCTCGACGAGACCGGTGCCGACCCGGCGAAGGTCAACGTCAACGGCGGCGCCATCGCGCTCGGGCACCCCATCGGCGCGTCCGGGACGAAGCTGTTCGCCACCCTCCTGCACGAACTCGCCCGCACCGGCGGCCGCTACGGCCTGCAGACGATGTGCGAAGGCGGCGGCACCGCCAACGTCACCATCGTCGAACGCCTCGGCTGAAGGGGACCTTCTCCACCCATGCCCCCGCCGCCACCCTCAACGGAGGCGCTCCGCGCCCAGCCCTATTCCTGAAGACGCGCTGAAGGGGACTTTCGTCTCATGTGATACGAGGAAAGTCCC
>NZ_JBHYIQ010000155.1:0-17029 GCF_042739895.1 Amycolatopsis sp. NPDC059021 | reverse complement strand
ACTCTGGGTCCCTCAAGGAGGCCCCCACGGACCAGCGACGACGTCAGGGGAGGAGCAGGAGCTTGCCGGTGGTGCGGCGGCCCTGCAGGTCCTCGTGCGCCTTCCGGGCGTCGGCCAGCGCGTACCGGCCGCCGATCCGGATGTCCAGCGCGCCGCCGGTGATGGCCTTGAACAGTTCCTCGGCCCGCCAGTCCAGTTCCTCGCGGGTGCGGACGTAGTGCACCGACGTCGGCCGCGTGAGGTAGAGCGAGCCGCCGGAGTTCAGCCGCTGCGGGTCGATCGGCGGCACCGGGCCGCTCGCCGCGCCGAACAGCGCCAGCAGGCCGCGCACCTTCAGGCTCGCCAGGCTCCCGTCCACAGTGGACTTCCCGACGCCGTCGTACACCACCGCGACGCCCTCGCCGCCGGTCAGTTCCTTGGTGCGCACGGCGAAGTCCTCCTTGTCGTAACGGATGACATCGTCGGCGCCCGCCTCGCGGGCCAGCTGTTCCTTCTCCGCCGTCGACACCGTGCCGATCACCCGGGCGCCGCGCGCCTTGGCCAGCTGGACCAGCAGCAGGCCGACCCCGCCCGCCGCGGCGTGGACCAGCACGTCGTCCCCGGCCTTGACCTCGTAGGTGGAGGCGACCAGGTAGTGCGCGGTGATGCCCTGCAACATCGTCGCGGCCGCGACCTCGTCCGAAACGCCCTCGGGCACCTTCACCGCGACCGAGGCCGGGACGAGTTTGCGCGCGGCGTAGCTCCCGATCGAACCCTGCCACGCGACGCGGTCGCCGGGGGTGAAACCGGTCACGTCCGCGCCCACCGCGGTGACCGTCCCCGAGCCCTCCAGGCCCAGCACGAACGGCGTCGGGATCGGGTAGATGCCCTCCCGCTGATAGGTGTCGATGTAGTTCACGCCCGCGGCGGCGACGTCGACCAGGAGCTCGCCCGGCCCCGGGTCGCCTACCTCGATCTCGGCGATCTCCAGCACGTCCGGGCCACCGGTCCGGCCGACCTGTACTGCGGTGGGCATCGTTCCTCCTCGCATCGGGTGAGTTCGCCAGACACAACTATGGCCGAGGCCACGGTTGTTCCGCGTCCCGGGCATCGGACGGTTAAGCTCGCGACGTGGCTGAGCAGACCGAGCAACCGAGCGTCCCGACCTCGTCCCAGCTGTCCGCCGCGCGGGACTTCGTCAAGCGGCACGGCAAGCCGTCGCGCGCGGTGGTGGAGAACATCGGCCGGGCGGGCGCCCGCGTCGTGCTGGTGGGGGCCGACGGCGCGCTCGGCGACGTCGTCGTCGCGGACACCGCCGCCGGTGACGCCCTGGTGGCGGGCGTCGAGGACCTCGAAGCGGCCACTTGGGACAGTGAGACGGTGCAGGCCGCCAAGATCGGGCCGGAGCACCGGCGCCGGATGGCGGGCCGGTGACCTTCTCGGCGATCCTCGTCGGCTGCCCCCAACTGCCCGAAGGCGACGGTGACGAACACGCCGTGCCCGCCGCATTGGCCGACGTCGGCTTCGGTGTGCGCTGGGCGTCCTGGGACGACGGGTCTGTCGATTTCACCGCCGCGGACCTGGTGATCCTGCGGGCGAGCTGGGACTACGCCGAGCGGCGTGACGAGTTCCTCGGCTGGTGCGAGTCCGTGCCCGCGCTGGTGAACGCGGCACCCGTGGTGCGCTGGAACACCGACAAGTCCTACCTCGCCGAGCTGATCGGCGCCGGGCTCCCGGTGGTCCCGACCGAGCTGGTGAAACCCGGCGACGAGGCACGCTGGCCCGGCTCGGACTTCGTCGTCAAGCCGTCGGTGGGCGCGGGCTCGCGCGGTGCCGCCCGGTTCACCGCCGAGGCGACCGGCGCCGCGCTGGCGCATCTCACCGCGCTGCACGGCGACGGGCACACCGTGCTCGTCCAGCCGTATCAGTCCAGTGTGGACGTTCACGGCGAGACGGCGCTGGTGTACTTCGGCGGGATCTACTCGCACGCCTTCACCAAGGGCGCGATGCTCGGCGGGGAGCTGGACGAGTCCGGTTTGTACGTCACGGAAACGCTGGCGAGCACCGAGCCCGCGGCCGACCTGCGCGCGCTCGCCGAGGACACGGTCGACGCCGCGTCGGCCCTGCTCGGCATCCTGCGCGCCGAACTGCTCTACGCCCGCGTCGACGTCGTCCGCGGCGAGGACGGCGCTCCGCTGTTGCTGGAGCTGGAACTCGCCGAGCCGTCGCTCGGCTTCCGCCACGCCGACGCCGGCGCGCCGCTACGGTTCGCCTCCGCCGTGCGCGGGCAGCTCGCCTAGGCCGGAACCCGTTTCGCCGCAAGGCGTTCCGCGCGCGGCCAGCGGACGTCGCGAGCGAGCCCGCACCGTTCGAACAGCCAGATCACCCGCGCCGAGACGTCGACCTGCCCGCGCAGCACCCCGTGGCGCGCACACGTCGGGTCGGCGTGGTGCGAGTTGTGCCACGACTCGCCCATGGACAGGATGGCCAGCGGCCAGAAGTTGGCGGCCTTGTCGCGGCTGGCGAACGGCCGGGAGCCGACCAGATGGCAGATCGAGTTCACCGACCACGTCACGTGGTGCAGGAAGGCGATCCGCACCAGCCCGGCCCAGAAGAACGCGGTCACCGCGCCCCACCACGACCAGCTGACCAGCCCGCCGAGCAGGGCGGGCAGCGCGAGGCTCAGCGTGATCCACAGCCAGAAGTACCGGTTGACCATCCGCAGATCGCGGTCGCCGACCAGATCGGGCGCGAACCGGTCGTAGTTGGTCACCTCGCGCTGGAACAGCCAGCCCATGTGCGCGTGCCAGAAACCCCGCAGCAGCGCCACGGGCGACGTCCCGAACAGCCACGGCGAGTGCGGATCGCCCTCGCGGTCGGCGTAGGCGTGGTGACGGCGATGGCTCGCGACCCAGAAGATCACCGAACCCTGCACCGCCATACTGCCCGCCACGGCCAGCACGATCCGCAGGCCGCGGCCGGTCTTGAACGCGCCGTGGGTGAAGTAGCGGTGGTATCCGACGGTCACGCCGAGCGTGCCGAAGGTGTAGAACACCGCGGCCAGCGCGAGGTCCAGCCAGGACAGGCCCCAGCCCCAGGCCAGCGGGAGCGCGGCGAGCAGCGCCGCGAACGGGACGAGCAGGAAGGTCTTGAGGACGATCATCTCGGCGGTGCCACGGCGGCCGGAGACGAGAGGTTTCGGGGCGGTGCTGGACTTCATGGACGTGTCACCTCGGCGCTTCGCGGGGGTACCGAGGCGGAGCCTAGGTGCGGGGACTGGCCGGTACGCCGACGCGACGTTACCAATCCGACAAGAGTAGGCGGACACGGGCCGCAGCCGGATGGCCGCCGGACGTCCGGTGGTGCGGCGAGTTCAGCTCGCGGTGGCGAGTTCCCGTTCCGGCGCGGTCAGCGAGGTGACGGGACCGCGGTCGCGGGCGCCGCACCACAGCGCGGCGGTCGCGACGATCACCAGCGCCGAACCGAGGACGTGGAAGGAAACCATCGCCTCGGGCACACCCAGCGCGTACTGCAACGAACCGAGCCCGCCCTGGGCGAGCGCGACGACCCAGACGACGACGTAGCGGCGCCACAGGTCGCGGGGCGCGGAGGAACGCATCAGCAGCAGGCCGAACATCGCCAGCACGATCAGGTAGACCACCAGCAGTCCACCGTGGACCTGGGCGAGGGCCTCGATCGGCGCGGCGAGCCGGTGGGTCTTGAGGTCGCCGCCGTGCGGCCCGGCCCCGGTGACCGTGGTGCCGGCGATCAGCACCGCCCACATCGTCACGATGAGCCCGGTGAGCATCTTGCGGCCCGCGGGCGGGACGAGCCAGCGCGGCGCGTCGTCGCCCTCGCCGAACGCGCGCAGCAGCAGGACCGCGCACCACACCAGCGGTGTCGAGGCGAGGAAGTGGATCGCGACCGTCCACCATTCGAGCTTCGCCAGCACGGTCATCCCGCCGACGACGGCCTGCAGCACCACACCGGCGGGCATCGTCCAGGCGAGCTTGACCAGGCGGCGGCGTTCCGGGTGGTCGATCTGCACCCGCCACGCGGTGATGACGCACAGCGCGGCGACCGCGATCACGACGCCCGTGAGCATGCGGTTGGAGAACTCGATCCACTGGTTGAGCGCGTGCAGCTCCGGATGGGCGACCGGGACGATGCTGCCCTCGACGCAGGTCGGCCAGGTCGGGCAGCCGAGCCCGGAGCCGGTCACCCGCACGACCGACCCGGTCACGCCGATCCCGGCCTGCGCGATCACCGCCGCGATCGCGACCGCCCGCTGGACCGCGGCGGACGGATAGGGCAGGCGGGCGATCAGCTTGCGGAGTGGCGGCACCGTTCGATAGTAGAACCGCCCGTTTTCCCGCTTCCTTCAGGCCTCGCCGAGGCGACGCGGCTCACGTCCGCGTCGTTGCCGTCGTCACCGGATCCGCTTCGGGCGGCGGCGCAGCACCATCATGCGGAGCGACATCAGCAGGCACGCGCCGAGCACGACGAGGCTCGCGCCGAACACCACCATCCGGGCCGTGTGGACGCCGGTGCTGGCGAGATCGCCGCTCGCCCGCGTCGTGGCCGCTTCGTTGGCTTGTGCCGCGGGGGCGGGTGCCTCGACCTCGACGCCCGGCAGCGGGCTCGTGCTGGGGGAGGAGCTCGGCTCGGTGGTGCCGGGTGCCGTGGTCACCGGCACCGCCACCAGCGCGGGTTCGCTCGTGCGGGTGCTCGGCGGCGTCAGCTCGGCGCGAGGTTGCTTCGCCGGGGTCTTGCCGCCCGCCCAGATCAGCCCCGGCGTCTTGTCCGCGCGGCCGGACGACGTCGTCGGCGCGGTGCTCGGCTTCGTCTTCGGTGCCGACGTGCTCGGGGACGGGCTGGTGGACTTGGGCGTGGTGGACTTGCTCGTCGGCGGCGGGCTTGAGCTGGTCGTCGCGGGTTTGCTCGACGACGGCGCGGAACTGGTCGGCGCGGGCGTCGGGTTCACCGGCTTGGACGGCGGCACCTCGGTACGGCCCTCGCCGAGAGCGAGCGCTTTCAGCCGCTCCATCGTGCCGTCGAAGACGTTCTGGTCGCCGGGGAACTTCCCGGCGTCGGCGTACTGCCAGAGCGTGTAGTACTTCCAGCCGCTGGGCAGGGGACCGACATTGCTGGCGTAGCGGGCGATGAACAGCGGATGGGTGTCGCCGAACAACGGGCTGTTGCCGGTGCAGGTCTGCCACCAGTCGGTGGTCGTGTAGATCATCGGCCACCGGGTGGTCTTCGCGTGGATCCGGTCGGAGAAGGCCTTGATCCAGTTGACCATGTCCGGTTTGGACAGTCCGTAGCAGGTGGGGCCGTAGGGGTTGTATTCGATGTCCAGCATCGGCGGCATGGTCCGGCCGTCGGGCGACCAGCCGCCACCGTGCGAGACGAAGAAATCGGCCTGCGCCACCGCGCTCGTGGCGTTCGGCACGGCGAAGTGGTAGGCGCCGCGGATCATGCCGACGTCGTAGGAGCCGTTGTACTGCTGGGCGAAGAACGGGTTGGTGTAGTTGGTGTTCTCGGTCGCCTTGACGTAGGCGAACCGGGCTCCGTTGCGCCAGGCCGCGCCCCAGTCGACGTTGCCCTGGTGGGAGGAGACGTCCATACCGGGCACCTGGTCGTCGCCCGCCGCCGCGAGGTTGACCGCCGCTTCGGTCTCGCCGGGCCCGGCGCCGCCGCCGTGGCCCTCGCCCGTCACCAGCACGCCCACCGCCACGGCGGCGGCGCAGGCGCTTCCGATCGCGAGCCTGATGCCCACCTTCATCGCGGCCTCCCTTGCCGACCCCGCGCGACACGCCGGAGACGAAGTCGCGCTCGCAAGGAGTGTGCGTGACTAAAGTGGTAGTTGTAAATTTGTGTGTCTCTTGGCGCTCAGTGTGACTCTTGTGATTCGTGTGAGTGAGCGACGTCTTGCCTGCGCACAGCGTTGCGACCCCACGACGGCGAGCATCGGCCCTGGACAGAGATCACTCACCCGGGTGATCCACGACTGTGGGCCCGAGGGGGACTGCCGGACATGGCCGGTTCAGTGCGGCCGTTCGCCGAAGCGGCGGGTCTTCGGAACGTGTCCTCGGCGGGCGAGGGGCTGGAGTTCGCGGTGTACCGGGCCGAGTCGCCGGAATACGGCACGGTCGCCCTGCGGATCCCCAAGGAGACCGTCTACCGCAACGTCAACGACCCGTACGTCTCCGCCGACGACCTCCTGGAGCAGGAATGGGCGATCCTGACCCACCTGTCGGGCAGCGGAGTCCCGGTCCCGGTCGCCCACCGGCTGCTGCGGATCGACGGCGGGATCGCCCTGCTGACCAGCTACGTCGACGCCGACGGCACGGAACCCGATCCGGCGGAGGTCGGCCGCGGCGTGGCCGCGCTGCACGCGGTGTCCCCGCCGCCGATCACGCCCGTGGCCCAGGAGAACCTGCCGACACCGCTGCTGCTCGGCCGCCGGATCACCCGCCGCTGGGCCGAGGCGGCGAAGCTGGTGCCGGACCTGCCCGGCCTGCCCGCCGAGGAGCGGCTCGCCGAGATCGCGCGCGGCCTCGACCGGTTCGGTCCCAGCCTGCTGCACCTGGACGTGCGGGGCAGCAACCTGCGGGCGCGGGGCGGGCGGCTGCTCGCGTTCGTCGACTGGTCGAACGCGCTCATCGGCCCCGCGGCTCTCGACCTGTACCGGATCCTGGAGAACGAGAAGCCCGCCGACACGTTCCTCGCCGGTTATGAAGCCGTCCGGCCGCTGCCCGAGCTGTCCGATCCCGAGGAGTTGCTGCTCCGGCTGGACGCGGCGGTGATGCTGGCGCTGGTGTTCCTGTCCGAGGCGCCCGACGCCGAGCGAGCCCCGGAATCGGTCCGGCGCATCAGGGAACTGGCGACCCTGCTGAACTCCCGCCTCTGAGGAGGCGCGCCGGGCACCACGTCCTTTGTCGCGAACGCTCCGTTCGGGACGCTCACCGTCCCCAACGGAGCTTTCGCGACACCGGTGGCATTGGGGCGCTTGACGCGCGGGAGGACGGGAGCGGTCAGGTCAGGCGGGTGGTGCGGCTCGCGACGGCGCCCGCCGCCACGGCCCATGCCACGAGCACGCCCAGCGGTCCCCAGGCGAACGTCCCGTCCACCAGCGCCGCCCGCAGGCCCTCCGCCAGCGCGCCCGAGGGCAGCAGCGAGACGAACACCCCGACGCCCGAAGGCATCGTCGAGGGCGCCAGCAGGATCCCGCCCGCCAGCAGCAGCACGAACCACACGATGTTCGCCAGCGCCAGCACCGCCTCGGCCCGCAGCGCGCCGCCGAGCAGCACGCCCAGCGCGCCGAAGGCCAGCGTCCCGAAGAACAACAGCACCACCGCCGCGAAAACCCCGGCACCCGACGGCGACCAGCCGAGCAGCAGGGCCACCGCGCCGATGATCACCGACTGCAGCGCCACCACGACCAGCGCCGCCACGACCCGCCCGGCGACCAGCAGCCAGCGCGGCAGCGCGGTGGCGGAAAGCCGTTTCAGGACACCGTATCGCCGGTCGAAACCCAGTGCGATCGCCTGGCCGGTGAACGCCGAGGACATCACCGCCAGCGCCAGCACCCGCGGCGTCATCCAGTCCACTTTGGACGTCGAGCCGAGCTGGGCCGCCGGGAGGATGTTCAGCAGCGACAACCCGATCAGCAGCGCCAGCGGGATCAGCAGGGTCAGCAGGATCTGCTCGCCGTGCCGCAGCGTCAGGCTCGCCTCGACGCGCGCGTGGGTGCGCAGCATGCGGCCGAGCGAGCCGCGGCCCGGCGCGGGAGTGAACGTACCGGCGGGGAAGGTCATTACGCGCGCAGCTCCCGTCCGGTCAGCTCCAGGAAGACTTCCTCCAGCGTCCGCCGTCCCACCTGCAATTCCTCCGGCAGTACGCCTTGCTGCGCGCACCACGACGTCACCGCGGAGACCACCTGCGGGTCCACGGCGCCCTCGACGAGGTACGTGCCCGGCGAGGACTCGCGGACCACGTATCCCTCGGGCAGCGCGGCGCTCAACAGCGCGGTGTCGAGCCGCGTCCGCGCCTTGAACCGCAGCTGCGCCGCTTCCCCGTTCTCCACGGTCAGCGTCTGCGGCGAACCGGCGAGGACGACCTTGCCGTGGTCGACGATCACGATGGAATCGGCCAGGCTTTCGGCCTCCTCCATGAGGTGCGTGGTGAGCAGCACGCTGACGCCGTCGGCGCGCAACGCCTGCAGGAGGTCCCACACCAGGCGTCGCGCCTGCGGGTCCATTCCCGCCGTCGGCTCGTCGAGGAACACCAGCTCCGGCCGCCCGATCAGCGCGCACGCCAGCGAAAGGCGTTGCTGCTGCCCGCCGGAGAGCCGTTTGAACGGCGTCCGCCGCGCGGCGGCGAGGCCGAGCACGTCCAGCAGCCAGGCCGGATCGAGCGGGTTCGCCGCGCACGACGCCACGAGCCGCAGCATCTCGCCCGCCCGGACACCCGGATACGCGCCACCGCCCTGAGGCATGACGCCGACGCGAGGCCGCAGCGCCGCCGACTCGCGGGCGGGATCGAGACCGAGGACACGCACGGAACCGGCGTCAGGACGCAGAAAGCCTTCGCAGATCTCGACGGTGGTGGTCTTGCCCGCCCCGTTGGGGCCCAGCAGCGCGAGCACGGACCCACGTTCCATCCGCAGGTCGAGACCGTCGACGGCGGTGGTGGGACCGTAACGCTTCACCAGGCCGGTGATCTCGACGGCGGGGGCACTCACGACCGTTTACGATACGGCCTCTGCGGTCGCCGAGACTTTGGGGGACGGCCTCGACAGCAGAAGCGGCGACTGCCTGCGCACGATCGCCAGTCCGGTGAGGACGACGAGGATCGCCGCGCCGTACGCCCACGGCAGTACGTACGAACGCCCGTCGAAGGTGCTGCCGGTCGGGGGCAGCAGGAACGGCAGGCCCGCGCTGATCACCGTCGCGACGATCCGGAACCGGGACGTCCCCGCCGCCGCGGCGAGCGGGATCACCGCCCACAGCACGTACCACGGCTGCAGGTTGATCTGCAGGATCGTCACCGCGCCCAGCGCGACGCCGAGGCCGATGATCGGGCGGTAGCGCCATTTGAAGCTGTCCCACAGGAACTTGACGGTGATCAGGCCGGCGACGATGAAGCCGAGCGTGCCGAAGATCGGCACCAGCGCGTTGGTGTGGTTGCCGAGGCCGAGCGTGATGCCCAGCACGCCGTCGAGCTGGGCGAGCTCGGCGGTGGGGGAGATCCAGCTGCGGACCAGCCCGGGGGTGTTGAACGTGGTGCC
This sequence comes from Amycolatopsis sp. NPDC059021, assembly GCF_042739895.1. NCBI lineage: Bacteria > Bacillati > Actinomycetota > Actinomycetes > Pseudonocardiales > Pseudonocardiaceae > Amycolatopsis > Amycolatopsis sp. NPDC059021. The sequence continues at coordinate 7,758 of NZ_JBHYIQ010000155.1, read as the reverse complement.
GATCCAGCCGAAGCCGAGCCCGGTGCCTTCGCACACCACCACGAGGAGGACGCCGAACAGCGCCGCCATCGGCAGCGCGGCCAGCACGAGGTCCTTGATCCGCCCGTGCCAGCGCCGCGCGACCATCACCGTCAGGAACGGCAGCGCCACCACGGGCAGTGCCTTCACCGCCACCCCGAGCGTGATGACGGCGACGCCGAGGCCGATGAACAGCAGTTCCCCCTTGGCCAGCGGCGGGGGACTGTCGCCCTTGATCCGCACCGGCAGCCGCCGGATGCCGATCTCCAGCCCGGCGACCATGAGCCCGATGGCCAGCGAGTCGTTGTGGGCGCCGGCGATGAAGTGGAAGATCAGCAACGGGTTCGCCGCGCCCAGCCACAGCGCCGTCGCGGGCTGGACGCCGAAGCGCCGCGCCAGCCGGGGCAGCGCCCAGATGATCAGCACCACTCCGATCAGCGCCAGCCCGCGCTGCAGCAGCACGCCGAACACGATGTTGTTCCCCGCGAGCGGCGCCAGCCAGCCGCCGAGGCGCAGGTCCAGCGGCCCGTACGGCGCGGGCGTCTCGCGCCACATGTTCGACACCCCCGCGGTGAGCGGGTCGGCGACGCCGAGCGCCTGCGCGGGGCCGAGCGTGTACGGGTCCATCCCGCGGTGCACGATCTCGCTCTGCGCGAGGTAGCTGTAGACGTCGCGGGAGAACAGCGGCGGGATGACCAGCAGCGGCGCCACCCACATCGCGATCGTGCGGGCGAGCTGGGCCTGGGTCGCCAGGCGCGCGCGGTCCGGCCGGGCGAACCGGCCGAGCATCAGCCAGCTGATCACCAGGATGCCCATGCCGGCGAAGGCGATCGCGAGCGACACCGTCGGGATCCGGGTGAACAGCCGCAGGACAGGGATCTCCTGCACCGGGTTGAGCACCGGGGCCGCGCCCGCGCCGAGCGAGCCGAGCGCGAGGAAGAGCGCGCCGACCGTGCCGAACCGCCGCACGACGTCCAGCCCGCGCCGTTCGCGGGCATCGAGGGGCTCAGGTTCGAGCGGGCCGACGGGCGAGGGCACGTCCGGCAGCGCCATCACCGGAATACCGTCGCCGCGGGCCGCGTCTTCCCCAGGGTCCCGCTGCGCGGGGTGCTCGCCGACTGCCACGCCACGAAGCGTATCGAGTCGACTTTAGGGTGACTCGGGTCACTGCCGGACGCCCCGCCTTTGAAGTCCCGGAGGAAATAAGACACACTTGTGTTGTGAAAAAGACGGGAGCGGGTGAGCAGGTGGGTGACGACACGTACTCCGCCGGGGTTCCCCCTGTTCCCGTGCAGGTCAGCGCCGAGGGCCGGACCCGGCACGAGGTCGCCCGGCTGCTGCTGGAGCAGGGCCCGATGACCGCGGTGACGGTCGCCGAGCAGCTCGGGATCAGCCCGACGGCGATCCGCCGCCACCTCGACGCGCTTCTCGCGGACGGCGAAGCCGAGACGCGGGACGCGCCGCGCCGCGGGCCCCGAGGCCGGGGCCGCCCCGCGAAGCTGTTCCTGCTCACCGAGGCCGGTCGCGCCCGCTTCGGGCATGCCTACGACGACCTCGCCGTGTCGGCCATCCGGTTCCTCGCCGAGCACGCGGGCGAGGACGCCGTACGCGCCTTCGCCGAGCGTCGCGTCGCCTCGCTCGTCGAGCCGCACCGCAAGGCGATCACCGGTGAGGACGACCCCGCGGCACGGGCCGAGGCCCTCGCGACCGCTCTGACCAGGGAGGGCTACGCTGCGTCGACCCGTCAGGTCGGCGTCGGCGAACAGCTCTGCCAGCACCACTGCCCGGTCGCCCACGTCGCCGCGGAGTTCCCGCAGCTGTGCGAGGCCGAGACCGAGGCGTTCGCCCGGCTGCTCGGCACGCACGTGCAGCGGCTGGCGACCATCGCGCGCGGTGACAACGCGTGCACCACACACGTACCCGCCGCCACGGCGGGTAGCCCGGCACCACAAGCGCCGGGGAGCACAGAGCGTCCGGAGGCGGCCCCACCGCCTTCCGGACGTAAAGCACGGATCCCGAATGGAGGGAAACCCGCATGACTGCCGCTGCCGAGCAGCGCACTCCCACCACCGCGCCACTGAGCCAGGAAGAGACCATCGAGTCCCTTGGCAAGTACGCGTTCGGCTGGGCGGACTCCGACGAGGCGGGCGCCAGCGCCCGTCGCGGGCTGAACGAGGACGTCGTCACCGACATCTCTTCGAAGAAGTCCGAGCCGGAGTGGATGCGCGAAGCGCGACTGAAGGCGCTCAAGCTCTTCGAGAAGAAGCCCATGCCCAACTGGGGCGCGGACCTCTCCGGGATCGACTTCGACAACATCAAGTACTTCGTGCGGTCCACGGAGAAGCAGGCGACCTCCTGGGACGACCTGCCCGAGGACATCAAGAACACCTACGACAAGCTCGGCATCCCCGAGGCGGAGAAGCAGCGCCTCGTCGCCGGTGTCGCGGCGCAGTACGAGTCCGAGGTCGTCTACCACCAGATCCGCGAGGACCTGGAGGAGCAGGGCGTGCTGTTCCTGGACACCGACACCGCGCTCAAGGAGCACCCGGAGATCTTCCAGGAGTACTTCGGCTCCGTGATCCCGGCCGGTGACAACAAGTTCTCCGCGCTGAACACCGCGGTGTGGTCCGGCGGCTCGTTCATCTACGTGCCGAAGGGCGTGCACGTGGAGATCCCGCTGCAGGCCTACTTCCGGATCAACACCGAGAACATGGGCCAGTTCGAGCGGACCCTGATCATCGTCGACGAAGACGCCTACGTGCACTACGTCGAGGGCTGCACGGCGCCGATCTACCAGTCCGACTCGCTGCACTCGGCGGTCGTGGAGATCATCGTCAAGAAGGGCGCCCGCTGCCGCTACACGACCATCCAGAACTGGTCGAACAACGTCTACAACCTGGTCACCAAGCGCGCCAAGTGCGAAGAGGGCGCGACCATGGAATGGATCGACGGCAACATCGGTTCCAAGGTGACGATGAAGTACCCGTCGGTGTTCCTCATGGGCGAGCACGCCAAGGGCGAGGTCCTGTCGGTCGCGTTCGCGGGCGAGGGCCAGCACCAGGACGCGGGCGCCAAGATGGAGCACCTCGCGCCGTACACCTCCTCGACCATCGTGTCGAAGTCGGTGGCGCGCGGCGGCGGCCGGACCTCCTACCGCGGCCTGGTCAAGGTCGCGAAGCGGGCCCACCACTCGCGCTCCAGCGTCGTCTGTGACGCGCTGCTGGTCGACACGATCTCGCGGTCGGACACCTACCCGTATGTGGACATCCGCAACGACGAGGTGTCGATGGGCCACGAGGCCACGGTGTCGAAGGTCAGCGAAGAGCAGCTGTTCTACCTGATGTCCCGCGGTCTCGACGAGGCCGAGGCCATGGCGATGATCGTGCGCGGGTTCGTCGAGCCCATCGCGCGCGAGCTGCCGATGGAGTACGCGCTCGAGCTGAACCGCCTGATCGAGCTCCAGATGGAAGGGTCCGTCGGCTAGTCATGCCCGTTACCGAGAACAACGTTGCCTCCGCGATGCGTGAGGGGGTCGTCGTGCCGGCGACCTCCCGCGCGGAGCGGTTCACCTCCTACGACGTCGAGGCCTTCGAGGTCCCGGGCGGTCGTGAGGAGAACTGGCGCTTCACCCCGATGAAGCGGCTGCGCGGTCTGCACGACGGCGCCGCCGCCTCGGGCGAGATCACCCTGGACGTCGAAGCGGCGCCCGAGCTGAAGATCGAGACCGCCGGCCGCGACGACGCCCGCCTCGGCGAGGCCGGCGTGCCGAGCGACCGGATCGCCGCGCAGGCGTACTCCTCCTTCGCCAAGGCCACGATCGTCACCGCGCCGAAGGAGACGCAGGCGTCGAAGCCGTCCGTGCTGCGGATCCACGGCCCCGGCGAGGGCAAGGTCGCCTACGGGCACCTGCAGGTCCGCGCCGAGGCGTTCGCCGAGGCCGTCGTCGTGCTCGACCACGTCGGCTCCGGCACCTACGCGGACAACGTCGAGTTCGTGATCGGCGACGGCGCGAAGGTCACCGTGGTCAGCGTCCAGGACTGGGCCGACGACGCGGTGCACGTCTCCGAACAGCACCTCAAGCTCGGCCGCGACGCCACGCTCAAGCACATCGTCATCACCCTGGGCGGCGACCTGGTCCGGGTCTCGCCCACCGCGACCTTCGCGGACAAGGGCGGCGACGTCGAGATGCTCGGCCTGTACTTCGCGGACAAGGGCCAGCACCAGGAACACCGCCTGTTCGTGGACCACGCGGTCGCCAACTGCAAGTCCCGCGTGATGTACAAGGGCGCGCTGCAGGGCGACGACGCGCACACGGTGTGGATCGGGGACGTGCTCATCCGCGCGGCCGCCGAGGCGACCGACACCTACGAGCTCAACCGCAACCTGGTGCTGACGCCGGGGGCGCGCGCGGACTCGGTGCCGAACCTGGAGATCGAGACCGGCGAGATCGAGGGCGCCGGGCACGCGAGCGCGACGGGAAGGTTCGACGACGAGCAGTTGTTCTACCTGCAGTCGCGCGGAATCGGGGAAGAGGCGGCGCGGCGGCTGGTCGTGCGCGGGTTCTTCCACGAGATCCTGGTCAAGATCGACGTCCCCGAGGTGCGCGAGCGCCTCGAAGCCGCGATCGAGGCCGAACTCGAAGCCGTCGGCGCCTGACGCCCGTCCGTCCACAACAGACTCTGAGGAAAGAAATGGCAACGCTGGAAATCAAGGATCTGCACGCGTCGGTGACCACCGACGAGGGTGCCAAGGAGATCCTCAAGGGCGTCAACCTGACCATCCGCTCCGGTGAGACGCACGCGATCATGGGCCCCAACGGCTCGGGCAAGTCGACGCTGTCCTACGCGATCGCCGGGCACCCCAAGTACGAGGTCACCTCCGGGCAGGTCCTGCTCGACGGTGAGGACGTGCTGGAGATGAGCGTCGACGAGCGCGCCCGCGCCGGCCTGTTCCTCGCGATGCAGTACCCGGTCGAGGTGCCGGGCGTGTCCATGTCCAACTTCCTGCGCACCGCGGCCACCGCGGTCCGTGGCGAGGCCCCCAAGCTGCGCCACTGGGTCAAGGAGGTCAAGGAGGAGATGGGCAAGCTCGAGATCTCGCAGGAGTTCGCCGAGCGCTCGGTCAACGAGGGCTTCTCCGGCGGTGAGAAGAAGCGTCACGAGATCCTGCAGCTGGCGCTGCTCAAGCCGAAGTTCGCGATCCTCGACGAGACCGACTCGGGCCTCGACGTCGACGCGCTGCGGGTCGTCTCGCAGGGTGTCAACGACTACAAGGCTTCGAGCGAGGTCGGCGTCATGCTGATCACGCACTACACCCGCATCCTCAAGCACATCACCCCCGACTTCGTGCACGTCTTCGCCGGCGGCAAGATCGTCGAGTCGGGCGGCAGGGAGCTGGCCGACGAGCTGGAGGAGAACGGCTACGTCAAGTACGTCGGCAAGGCCGAAGCCGCCGTCTGACGTTCCGTTCGCCCCGGAAGCCCCGACTACACCGAGAGGAGTCGAGCCGATGACCACCACCTCGGCCAGCTCTGTCCCCTTGGACGTGACGGCGCTGCGCGCCGACTTCCCGATCCTGTCGCGCACCGTGCGTGATGGGAAACCGTTGGTGTATCTGGATTCCGGGGCGACCTCGCAACGGCCCACGCAGGTTCTCGACGCCGAACGGCACTACGTCGAGACCTCGAACGCGGCCGTGCACCGCGGCGCGCACCAGCTCTCCGAGGAAGCCACCGACGCCTACGAATCCGCCCGCGCGCGGATCGCGGAGTTCGTCGGGGCGGAGCCGGAGGAGCTGGTGTTCACCAAGAACGCCACCGAGGGCATCAACCTCGTCGCGTACTCGATGGGCAACGCCGCCACGGCCGGTCCCGAGGCCGCGCGCTTCGTCGTCGGCCCGGGTGACGAGATCGTCATCACCGAGATGGAACACCACGCCAACCTCGTGCCGTGGCAGCAGCTCTGCCAGCGGACCGGGGCCACGCTGAAGTGGTTCAAGGTGACCGCCGATGGCAGGCTGGATCTGTCCGATGTGGACGAGCTGATCACGCCGCGCACCAAGGTGGTCGCGTTCGCGCACCAGTCCAATGTGCTCGGCACGGTCAACCCGGTCGAGTTCCTGGTCGAGAAGGCGAAGGCGGTCGGCGCGTTCACCGTGCTGGACGCCTGTCAGTCGGTGCCCCACTTCCCCGTGGACTTCCACGCGCTGGGCGTCGACTTCGCCGTGTTCTCCGGGCACAAGATGCTCGGCCCGTCCGGCATCGGTGTCCTTTATGGACGCCAGGAGCTGCTCGCCGCGATGCCGCCGTTCCTCACCGGCGGGTCGATGATCGAGCTGGTGAAGATGGAGGGCACGACGTTCGCCCCGCCGCCGCAGCGGTTCGAGGCGGGCGTGCCGATGACCTCGCAGGCCATCGGGCTCGGCGCGGCCGTCGATTATCTGTCGGCCATCGGCATGGACCGCGTCGCGGCGCACGAGCACGTGCTCGCCGAGCGCGCGCTGGCCGGGCTCAGCGCGATCCCGGGCGTGCGGATCGTCGGGCCCGCGGACCTGGAGAGCCGCGGCGCCACGATCGCGTTCGAGATCGAGGGCGTGCACCCGCACGACGCCGGTCAGGTGCTGGACAGCCTCGGCATCGCGGTCCGGGTCGGGCACCACTGCGCTTGGCCGCTGCACCGGGCCTGCGGGGCGCAGGCGACCGTGCGTGCCTCGTTCTACCTCTACAACACACTGTCCGAAGTGGACGCCCTGGTGGCGGGTGTCCGCGAGGCGCAGAAGTTCTTCGGGGTCGCGTGAGCTATGAACCTGGAGAGCATGTACCAGGAGATCATCCTGGACCACTACAAGAACCCGCACGGGCGCGGCCTGCGCGAGCCGTTCGACGCCGAGTCGTTCCAGGTCAACCCGACCTGCGGTGACGAGGTCACGCTGCGCGTCAAGCTCGACGACGGGAAGGTCGCCGACATCTCCTACGAGGGCCAGGGCTGCTCGATCAGCCAGGCCTCGACCTCGGTGTTGACGGATCTCGTCGTGGGGCACACTGTGGAGGAGGCGTTCACCACCATGGACGCCTTCGTGGAACTGATGCAGGGCAAGGGCAAGGTCGAACCGGACGAGGACGTGCTGGAGGACGGCATCGCCTTCGCGGGCGTCGCGAAGTACCCCGCGCGGGTCAAGTGCGCGTTGCTCGGCTGGATGGCCTTCAAGGACGCGGTAGCCCGAACCACCAGTGGAGCTGAAACGGCATGACGACTGCTGTACCTTCTGGGGGCGACCCCCAGACCCCCGAGACGACCACCACGGTCACCGAGACCCCCGAACACCGCGAGGGCCGGACCGCCGCCGATCTGCCGGAGCAGGCGGCCCCCGCCGCCGACGTCGCCAAGATCGAGGACGTCGAGGAGGCGATGCGCGACGTCGTCGACCCCGAACTGGGCATCAACGTCGTTGACCTCGGCCTCGTCTACGACATTCGCGTCGAGACGGACAACACCGCGACCATCGACATGACGCTGACCTCGGCGGCCTGCCCGCTGACCGACGTCATCGAGGACCAGACCGCCTCGGCGCTGACCTCCGGCGGGCTGGTCAGCGACTTCCGGATCAACTGGGTCTGGATGCCGCCGTGGGGCCCGGAGAAGATCACCGAGGACGGCCGCGAACAACTGCGCGCCCTCGGCTTCACCGTCTGATCTTTCCGTCGTTCCGTGAAGGCCTCCTTCACAGCGCTCAACGCTGTGA
>NZ_JBHYIQ010000154.1:0-17332 GCF_042739895.1 Amycolatopsis sp. NPDC059021 | reverse complement strand
GGGTAGTCCGAGGGACGCCCTGGGTGCATCCACCGCACCCAGGGACGCCCTTGTCACACCCCAGACCAGCGCACCCCAGGCGCCCTACAACACAACCGGCAACACACACGGCCCCAGAACCCTTACTGAGAAAACCTCGATGTGGCATTGGGGCGCTCGGGCCGCGGACCTCAGTGGCCGATCGACGCCCAGCCCTCGACCTCTTCCGGGCGACGCGGGCCGGGGCCGATGTACTTGGCCGACGGGCGCACGAGCCGTCCGGTCCGCTTCTGCTCCAGGATGTGCGCGGCCCAGCCCGCGGTACGGGCCGAGCTGAACATCGCGGGCATCATGTGCGGCGGCACCTGGGCGAAGTCCAGGATGACCGCGGCCCAGAACTCGACGTTGGTCTCGATCGGGTGATCCGGGCGCCGGTCGCGCAGCTCGGCGAGCGCGGCCTGCTCGAGTGCCGCGGCGACCTCGTACCGCTCGGCGCCGAGCTCCTGGCAGGTCCGCCGCAGCACGCGGGCCCGCGGGTCCTCCGCGCGGTACACGCGGTGCCCGAAGCCCATCAGCCGCTCCTTGCGGTCGAGGATGCCCTTGACCAGACCGACCGCGTCGCCGGTCTTCTCGACCTCGGCGATCATCGGCAGCACCCGGGCCGGCGCGCCGCCGTGCAGCGGGCCCGACATCGCGCCGATCGCGCCGGACATCGCCGCGGCGACGTCCGCCCCGGTGGAGGCGATGACGCGCGCGGTGAACGTCGAGGCGTTCAGGCCGTGCTCCGCGGCCGAGACCCAGTAGGCGTCCAGCGCCTTGACGTGCGCGGGGTCGGGCTCGCCGCGCCAGCGGATCAGGAAGCGCTCGGTGATCGACTTCGCCTCGTCGACCCGGTCCTGCGGGACGGCGGGCTGCCCTATGCCGCGCGCGGACTGCGCGACGTAGGACAGCGCCATGACCGACGCGCGGGCGAGCTGGTCGCGGGCCTGTTCGTCGGTGATGTCCAGCAGCGGCTGGTAGCCCCAGATCGGCGCGAGCATCGCGAGCGCGGCCTGGACGTCGACGCGGACGTCCCCGGTGTGCACCGGAAGGGGGAACGGTTCGGCGGGCGGGAGGCCGTGGCCGAACCGGCCGTCGACGAGAAGGCCCCAGACGTCACCGAAGGTCACCTTGCCGGCGAGGTCTTCGATGTCGACGCCGCGGTAGCGCAGCGCACCGCCGTCCCGGTCGGGTTCGGCGATCTCGGTGTGGAAGGCGACGACGCCCTCCAGGCCAGGACGGAAGCCGTCGTCGGGTTGTCCGGACGGCTGTGGCTTGCTGATCGTGGATGTCACTTTCGCGAAACCTTTCGGTGCGCAATTTCCCCGGCTAGGTGTTCTCGATCGCGCAGACGGGATACACGCAGCGAACGCGCGCCTCATCGCACGGATGGACAAACTTTCCTCCTCCGGCCGACGACTGGCAATCGAAAGAAGCGGTGGTTTCGGTCACGATTACGAGAACGATTCAGTCCTGGTAGGGGTCTCATCCGAAAACCTTTCACTTCGGGGTGTGACATCGCCGTGCACGAGCGGTGGCCGGCACGCTGCGTGCCACGTAAATCCTGTGTTGCCGAAACCGGCGCCGCGGGGTGCCGGGTGATAGACCTGAGGGCATGCATCTGAGCCCGCAGGAGCGCGACAAGCTCCTGATCCACGTAGCGGCGGACGTAGCACGCAAACGTTTGCAACGTGGGGTTTTGCTCAATTACCCCGAATCGGTCGCGTTGATCACCGAGCACGTGCTGGAGGGGGCGCGCGACGGCCGCACGGTCAGCGAACTGGTCGCGAGTGGACGGACGGTGCTCTCCCGGGCGCAGGTGCTCGACGGGGTGCCCGAAATGGTCGACTCCGTTCAGGTGGAGGCCACCTTCCCGGACGGGACGAAGCTCGTCACCGTGCACGATCCGATCGTCTGAAGGGGAACCAGTGCGTCCAGGCGAGATCATCCCCGGCGCCGAGCCGGTCGAGCTGAACCCCGGCCGCGCCAGGGTGCGGCTGTTCGTGCGCAACGTCGGCGACCGGCCGGTGCAGGTCGGCTCGCACTACCACTTCGCGGCGGTCAACCCCGGCCTCGAGTTCGACCGCGAGGCCGCGCGCGGGCACCGTCTCGACGTCCCGGCCGGCACGTCCGTCCGCTTCGAACCGGGTGTCGAACGCGAGGTCGATCTCGTCCCGCTCGCCGGGAACCGGCGCGTGCCGGGCCTGCGGTCCGAATTCTCCGGGGAGTTCTGATGACCTCGATCGATCGTGAGCGGTACGCCGAGCTGTTCGGCCCGACCGTCGGCGACCGCGTCCGGCTCGCCGACACCGACCTGCTGATCGAGATCACCGAGGATCGCAGCCGTGGCGCGGGCAGCGGCGACGAGGTGCTCTTCGGTGGCGGCAAGGTGATCCGCGAGTCGATGGGCCAGGGCATGGCGACCCGTGCCGAGGGCGCGCCGGACCTGGTCATCACCGGCGCGGTGATCCTCGACCACTGGGGTGTGGTCAAGGCCGACGTCGGGGTGCGGGACGGCCGGATCGTGGGGATCGGCAAGGCGGGCAATCCGGACACCATGGACGGTGTCGATCCGGCGCTGGTGATCGGCCCGTCCACCGAGGTGCTCTCGGGCAACGGGAAGATCCTCACCGCGGGCGGGATCGACTGCCACGTCCACTTCATCTGCCCGCAGCTGGTCGACACCGCGCTCGCCGCCGGACTGACCACTTTGGTCGGTGGCGGCACCGGGCCCGCCGAGGGCACCAAGGCCACCACGGTCACGCCCGGCGCGTGGAATCTCGGCCGGATGCTGTCCGCAATGGACGGATACCCGGTCAACGTCCTCTTGCTGGGCAAGGGGAACACCGTCCGGCCCGAGGCGCTGCGCGAGCAGCTCGCCGCCGGGGCGGGCGGGTTCAAGCTGCACGAGGACTGGGGCTCGACGCCCGCCGCGATCGACGCATGCCTGACCGTTGCCGACGAATCCGGCGTGCAGGTCGCGATCCACACCGACACGCTCAACGAGGCCGGGTTCCTGGAGTCCACTGTGGACGCCATCGGTGGCCGGTCGATCAACGCGTACCACACCGAGGGCGCGGGCGGCGGGCACGCGCCGGACATCATCCAGGTCGTCGGCCTGCCGCACATCCTGCCGTCCTCGACCAACCCGACCCGGCCGCACACCGCGAACACGCTCGACGAGCACCTCGACATGCTCATGGTGTGCCACCACCTCAACCCGTCCGTGCCCGAGGATCTGGCGTTCGCCGAAAGCCGGATCCGGCCGACGACGATCGCCGCCGAGGACGTGCTCCACGACTTGGGCGCGATCTCGATGATGAGCTCGGACGCCCAGGCGATGGGCCGGATCGGCGAGGTGATCATCCGGACCTGGCAGACCGCGCACGTGATGAAGGGCCGTCGCGGCGCGCTGCCCGGCGACGGCGCCGCCGACAACCTGCGGGCACGTCGCTATGTCGCCAAATACACGATCAACCCGGCCATCGCGCACGGGATGGAGACGGAGATCGGCTCGGTCGAGGTGGGCAAGCTCGCCGATCTGGTGCTGTGGGAGCCGAAGTTCTTCGGTGTCCGCCCGCATGTGGTGCTGAAGGGCGGGTTCATCGCGTGGGCCGCGATGGGCGACGCGAACGCGTCCATCCCGACGCCGCAGCCGGTGCTCGCGCGGCCCATGTTCGGCGCGGTGCCTTCGGTGGCGGCGGCGAGCAGTGTCCACTTCGTCGCGCCCGAGGCGTTGGAAAGCGCTGTCGCGGACAAGTTCGGCATCACCCGCAGGCTCGCGCCGGTGTCGAACATGCGACGGCGGACCAAGGCGGACATGGTGCTCAACGACGCGACGCCGGACGTCCGGGTCGATCCGGACAGCTTCGCGGTGCATGTGGGCGGTGACCTGATCGAACCCCAGCCGGTGGCGGAACTGCCGATGGCACAACGGTACTTCCTGTTCTGACGGAGCTTCTTCTGATGAACCTCGCCGCGCTCATCCTCGCCGACTCCCGCTTTCCCGGCGGCGGTCACGTCCACTCGGGCGGGCTGGAGGAGACCATCACACGCAAGCTGATCACCCACGAACGGGATCTGCCGGGATTCCTGAGTGGACGGTTGCGCACGGCTGGTCTGCTGGCGGCGGTCTTCGCCGCCGCGTCGGCGCACGCCGCCACTCGCGGTGTCCACAAGGGACATTGGCTGCGATTGGACGCCGAGCTGGACGCGCGGACGCCGTCGCTCGCGCAGCGGGAGGCGTCGCGGGCGCAGGGCAGGGGAACGGCACGTGCGGGCCGGGTCGCCTGGCCGTCGCCGGTGCTGTCGGCCTTGCTCGCCGAGACACCGAGGCCGCATCACCCCGTGGTGCTCGGCGCGCTCGTCGGCGTCGCGGGTGGTTCGCCGTTCGACGCCGCGATGGCCGTGGCGTACCTCGCGATCAGCGGCCCGGCGAGCGCGGCCGTGCGGCTGCTGGGGCTGGATCCGTTCGCGGTCAACGCCGTCGTCGCGCGGCTCGCGGCCGAAGTCCGGGACGTCTCGTCGCGAGCGGCCGCCGTCGCGGGGGACGATCCCGCGGGACTTCCCGCGCCGGGGTCTCCGGCGCTGGATCTGTTCGCCGAGGCACATGCCCGGCATCACGAGGAAGAGGTGCGTCTCTTTGCCAGCTGAGCACAGCCACGGTCATGGCCACGGGCACGTGCATCCGGTCAACTTCGACCCGACGGTCGCGGAGCCGGATCACTACGACGCCGCCCCGACGGCCGGGCGGGCGTACCGGATCGGGATCGGCGGCCCGGTCGGCAGCGGCAAGACGGCGCTGACCGCCGCGCTGTGCCGCGCGCTCGGCGACGAGCTGAACCTCGCGGTGGTCACCAACGACATCTACACCACCGAGGACGCCGACTTCCTGCGCCGGGCCGGGGTGCTCGACCCGGCGCGGATCGAGGCGGTGCAGACCGGCGCGTGCCCGCACACCGCGATCCGGGACGACATCACCGCGAACCTCGACGCCGTCGAGCGGCTCGAGGAGAAGTTTCCCGGGCTGGACCTGGTGATCATCGAGAGCGGCGGCGACAACCTGACCGCGGTGTTCAGCCGGGGGCTTGCGGACAGCCAGGTGTTCGTCGTCGACGTCGCGGGCGGGGACAAGGTGCCGCGCAAGGGCGGCCCCGGTGTCACGACCGCCGATCTGCTGGTGATCAACAAGATCGACATCGCGCATCTCGTCGGCGCGGACATGGGCGTGATGACGTCCGACGCGCACCGGATGCGCGGCGAGCTGCCGGTGATCACCCAGTCGCTTGTGGACACTCCGGACGCGCCGGCGGTCGCGGACTGGGTCCGTTCGCTCGTGCCGGTCCGCGCGGGGTGAAAGCGCACGCCCGGCTGGTCGCCTGCCGCGACGGGGAACGCACGGTGCTGCGTGAACTGTGTTCCGTCGCGCCGCTCATGCTGTATCCACGGCGGGGTTCCGGCGCCGCGGCGGTCGTCCACCTGGTCAACTCGGCGACGTCCCCGTTGGGCGGCGACGAGCTGACGCTCACCGTGTACGTCGGTCCTGGCGCGGTGCTCCGGCTTTCCGGGGTCGCCGCGACGCTCGCGTTGCCCGGCCTGCACGGCGAGCGGAGTCACTCCACTGTGGACGTCGAGGTGGCAGAGGATGGCTCGCTGGAGTACCTGCCCGAGCCGACGGTCGTCACCGCGCGGGCGCGGCACACCGCGGTGCTGCGCGCGTCGGTCGCGTCCGGTGCGTATTTCCACACCCGTGAGGTGCTGGTGCTCGGCCGTGCGGGGGAACGTCCTGGCGAGCTGACGACGTCGCAGCACGTGACGCGGGGCGCGGTGCCGGTGCTGCGGCAGACCCTGACCATCGGTGATTCCACTTTGGACAGCAGCCTGGCGCAGCTGGCGGGGAACCGGGTGCTCGCGACGGATCTCGTCGTCGGCGGCCCCGAGCTCCCCGCCGCGTCGGGTGAGTGGTGGTCCCGCAGCCCCCTCGCCGCGGGCGGCACCCTCACCACGTCACTGGCCCCCGACGCCGTCACCGCCCTGCGCCCGTTCCAAGGTCTCTGAAGGCCACCATGAGGGCGTCAGGGTCCCTCATGGTGGCCTTCAGAGAACGTCAGAACTTGGTGCCCAGCCAGGTCATCGCGACGGGGCCGCCGACGGAGACGCCGCCGATGTGTTCCAGCAGCGGGAATTCCTGCCAGGTGACGTTGGCGCCGAGCGCCTTGTAGCGGTCACGCAGGCCGGTGCCGATCGAGAGCGGGATCAGCTCGTCGGCCGACGCGTGGTACAGGAACACCGGGGCCTTCGGCTTGACGCGGCCGAGGTAGTTCTGGTCGAGCCGGGCCTGCCAGCGCGGGTCGGCGGCCGGATCGGGCACCGTGGTGTAGTCGGACAGACGCCCGAACGGCGCCGCGAGCGCGAGCTGGACGGTGCACATCTCCTTGACCTTCGGCACGAGAGCCTTGCCGCGGGCGTTGAGGATGTCGTTGAACGGCAGCTCCGGATACGCCGCGGCGTATCCGGTCGCGGCGCCGAGCACGAGGCTGAAACCGGCGTTGCCGTCGTTGAACTTCATGACCTGCTTGAGATCCGCGGGCACCCCGCCCTCGGCGACGCCGACGACGTTGAGGTCCGGCGCGTACGTGGCCTGGAGTTCACCGGCGGCCGCGGCGGCCTGGCCGCCCTGCGAGTAGCCGAAGACACCGACCGGCCCGGACCGCGAAAGCCCGGCCCCTGGCACGCGCGCGGCCGCGCGGGCCGCGTCGAGCACGGCCCGGCCTTCGGACTGCGCGACGGCATAGGTGTGATCGCCGGGGGTGCCGAGGCCCTCGTAGTCGGTCAGGACCACGGCCCAGCCTTGGGAAAGCGCCTGCCCGATGAGGGCGACCTCGTTCTCGATGCCGTTGGCGAGCAGGTTCGACGGCGCGCACTGGTCGCCGAGCCCGTGGGTCCCGACGGCATAGCTGACCAGGGGACGCGGGCCTTTCGTCCACGGCACGGGCGGGACGAGCAGGGTGCCGGAGACGGCGTTGGCGGCGCCGGTCGCCGAGGTCGAGCGGTAGAGCAGGTGCCAGGCCTGCACGGGCGCCGGGAAGACGGCGACCTTGACGGTGACGGGGCGCTGTTCGAGGAGGTCGCCGGGCGCGGACGCGGTCTCGGCGCGAGCGGCGGGCGCGGCCACGAGCACGGCGGTGAGGACGGTACTGAGGACGGAAACCAGGACCCGGCGAAGCATCGTTGCCTCCGGTATTTTGGTAATCAGGATTTTCACAAAGTAGGCCCATGGCTACGATCTGGCAATACCGGAGAGCGGGGAGGGGGAGGGATGGCCCGGAACTACGGCGGTGTGACGCCGGAACGACGCCGCGCCGAGCGTCGTGAGCGGCTGCTGACCGCGGCGCTGGAGCTGTTCACCTCGACCGGGTTCCGGCAGGCCAAGATCGCCGACCTCTGCACCAGGGCGGGAGTGTCCACTCGCAACTTCTACGAGGAGTTCGGTGGCAAGGAGGAAGTGCTCCGCACGCTGCACGACCACATCAACAGCCTCGCCATGACACACGTGACCGCCGCGCTCGACCGGGTCGAGGGCGTGGACGCCGTCGAGCGGATCTCGACACTGCTCGACGTCTTCGTGGCGACCGTGACGGCGGATCCGCGGATGCCGCGGCTGAACTACGTCGAGGCGGTCGGGGTCAGCGCCGAACTGGAGGTGCAGCACCAGGTGTGGGTCGACCGGTGGGCGACCTTCATCGAGCAGGAGGCGCTGCGTGCCGCGCGGGACGGCGCGGCGCCACGCCGTGATTACCGGCTGACGGCGATCGCGCTGGTCGGCGCGGCGACCGGGTTGCTGCGGGAGTGGCAGGCGCACGATCCGCCGCTGCCGGTGGCCGACGTCTCCGCCGAACTCCGCGCCATGATGCTGTCGGCGATCCTGCGCCCGGCCTAGCGCTGGAGCCGTTCGACACGTCAGGCAGCAGGCGTTTCCGGTGCGCGGAGCGTCCGGCGGACGGCGTCGCGAAGCCAGCGGTGGGCCCCGTCGGCGGCCTGGCGGGGATGCCAGGCCATGCCGATGGTCACGTGCGGCAGCGGCACGGGGATATCGAGGAGCCGCAGGCCGAGTGCGGTGGCGTCGGCGGTGAGGGGTGAGGGCTTCGCGCCGGGGAGCGCCGCGGGGACCAGGCAGACGACGTCGCTGCGGGCGGCAAGTGCCATCGCGGCCAGATGACTGGGGAGGACGACAGCGACCCGCCGGCGCAGGTCGTGCTCGGCCAGCGCGGTGTCGAGGGGACCGCTGAAGCGGCCGCGGCGGCTGACCGCGACATGGTCGGCGGCGGCGAGCCGGGCCGGGGTCAGGGGTTCCTCGGTCAGGGGATGATCGGGCCGGACGGCCGCCACCATTCGCAGCGTGAGCAGCTTTTCGACCTGGGTCTCGGGATCGACGTGGTCGATGGAGCCGATCTCCAGGTCGATCCGGCCGTCGCGCAGCGCCGACCCGGCCTCCAGTTCCTCGGCCCGGAACCGCAACGAGATCCCTGGCGCCTCTCGCCGGGTGAGGCGCAGCAGGCCGGAGGCCAGCGCGACGCCGACCAGGTCGGCGGCCTGGAGGGTGAAGGTGGCGCGCAGGGCGGCGGGGTCGACGACGGCGCCGGGGGTGAGCAGTGCGCCCAGACCGCGTACCACCTCGGCGGCCTCGTCGCGCAGGGCCTGGGCGCGCGGCGTGGGGACCATGGTCTGCCCGGCCCGGACCAGGAGGGGGTCCTGGAGGACGCGGCGCAGCCGGGCGAGGGTGCGGCTCATGGCGGCCGGGGAGGTACGCAGGCGGGCGGCGGCGCGCGTGACGCTCTGCTCGGTCAGCAGGGCGTCGAGCGCGACGGCGAGATTGGCGTCGATCACCGGATCGGAGCTGTTCACCAGGGTAATTCCATTTCAGGCAATGATTGCGTGCTGAAGTTCCCATTGTGGCATTGCGGTGGTTGTCCGCAGGATCGATGGCGTACCGACCGGAACGACCTACGAGGTTTTCATGATCGTCATCACTGCTCCCACCGGGAACATCGGCCGCCACCTGCTGCCCCTGCTGCTGGAGGCCGCCCCCGCCCGCGGCGAGGAACTGCGGGTGATCACCCGCGACCCCGCCCGGCTCCCTGACGCGGTGCGCGAACGCGTCGAGGTGATCACTGGATCGCATGGCGACACCGAGGTCGTCGACAGAGCGTTCGAGGGCGCGGACGCGGTCTTCTGGCTCGTCCCGCCGGACTCGTCGCTGACCCCGGTGGACGGCTGGACCGGCTTCACCCGCCCCGCCGCGAAGGCGCTCACCGCCCACGGCGTTGGGCACGTCGTCGGCGTCTCCGCACTCGGCCGCGACAATCCGGTCGCCGACCGCGCCGGACTCGTCACCGCCTCCCACGCGATGGACGACCTCATCGCGGAAACCGGCGTCGCCTACCGGGCTCTGGCCAACCCCTCCTTCTTCGAAAACCTCCTGGAGGAGGTCGATTCGATCCGCGAGAAGGGCGTTTTCGTGGACGTCGTCGCCGCCGACCGCAAAGCGCCTCTCGTCGCCGTCGCCGATATCGCCGCCGTCGCTGCCCGCCTGCTGCTCGACCGCTCGTGGACCGGCGTCGAGGACGTCCCGGTTCTCGGGCCGGAGGACCTGTCCCCCAACGATCTGGCCCGCATCATGACCGAGCAGCTGGGCCGCCCCGTGCGCTACGAGCGTGAACCGATCGAGGACATGCGCACCACGCTCATCGGCTACGGCCTCAACGAAGAGTTCGTCCAGGGCATCGCCGACATGAAGCAAGCCAAGGACGACGGCCTCGACGCCGGTGTCACCCGTACCGCGGACACCGCTTCACCCACCACTTTCGAGCAGTGGTGCGCCGAAACCCTCAAGCCCGCCGTCCTGTCCTGACCCACAGCCGCCGCAGCACCGGAAAAGGATCCGCCATGCCCACCGAGGAAGCCGAAGCACCGGTAACCGCTTTCATGCTCGTCAAGACGACGCCCGAATGGCTTGCCATGAGCGTCCAGGAACGCGCGAACGCCTTCACCACGCAGGTCGTCCCCGCGATCGAAGCGAAAACCACCGGCGTCCGGTCGCGCTTCTACGACACCGAGTTCTACTCCGCACGCGTCACCGACGTCTGGGTTTGGGAGGCGGACGATCACCACGCCTACCAGCTCCTCATCGACGCTCTGCGAGAAACTCCCTTCTGGGACCGCTACTTCGAGGTCGTCGACCTGCTCGTCGGCACCGAAAACGGCTACGCCCGCAACTACGGCCTCGACCCCCTGGCCACCATCACCACCTGATACACCGGCCCGCCTCTCTCCACCCGGGCCATCGCCGTCAAGGCCACCTTGCAGGCGTCTGACGCCCGCAAGGTGGCCTTGACGGCATTCGGCGGGTTACGTTGCCGGGCGGGCGGTGGGCATCGGGAGAGGGACGGGGCCGGTGGTCTGGCACACGTCGTGGCAGGAGTTGTCGAGGGTGCAGCACAGCGAGCAGATCGGCCCCTGCCGTTTCGCGCAGTCCGCGATGTCCGGCAGCTCGTACGGGTCACCGCATTCCGAGCAGGTGTGCGTGGCGCGGAGGTCCGCCGTGACGTCCGGGCCCGCCACGGTGTTCGGCCTCGCCAGGTAGTACTTGCCCTTCGTGAGGATCGCGAGCGCGGGCACGAGGACGAGCGCGATGACCATCGCCAGCAGCGGGCTGAACGCCGCCAGGAACTGTCCGAACGCGCCGAAGTACGCCACGATCGAGACTGCCGACGCGATCACCATCGAGCCGAACCCGACCGGGTTGATCTTGTGCAGATAGGCCCGTTTGAACTCGATGTAGCGGGGTGAAAGCCCCAGCGGCTTCGCGATCACCAGGTCCGCGCAGACCGCGCCGATCCACGCGATCGCGACGTTGGAGTAGAAGCCGAGAATCTTGTTCAGGAATGTGAACGCGCCGAATTCCATCAGTGCCAGCGCGATCCCGCAGTTCACCAGGACGTACCAGACGCGGCCGGGGTGCCGGTGCAGCACACGGGAGAAGAAGTTCGCGAACGACAGCGAGCCGGAGTACGCGTTCGTCGTGTTGATCTTGATCTGGGAGACGACGACGAACAGTGCCGCGAACGTCAGCGCCACCGGGCCGAGCGCGGGTTTCACGGCTTCGAGGTACGGCGCGATCGGCTCCAGCGCGTGTGTCTTGCCGACGACGCCGAGGGCGAGGAACGCCAGCAGCGCGCCGCCGATCTGCTTCGCGGCGCCGAGCACGACCCAGCCGGGACCGGCCGCGAGCACCGCGCCCCACCAGGCCCGTTTGTTCGACGCCGTCTTCTCGGGCATGAATCGCAGGTAGTCGGCCTGCTCGCCGATCTGGCCGATCAGCGACAGCGCGACGCCCATGCCGAAGCCGAAGCCGATCGCGGAGAAGCCGGACCCGGCGCCCTCGGTGCCGCCGAACGACGCGAATTCGGCGAACTTGCCGGGCTCGCGGATCGCGACCACGACGAAGGGGAGCACGAGGCCCGCGATCCAGAGCGGCTGCGTCCAGGTCTGCATCTTCGCGACCGCGCCCATGCCGTAGAGCGCGAACGGCAGCACGATCAGGGTCGCGAGCAGGTATCCGATGGGCAGCGGCAGCCCGACGGCGAGTTCGAAGGCCTGCGCCATGATCGAGCCCTCGAGCGAGAAGAAGATGACGGTGAAGCTCGCGTACACCAGCGACGTCAGCGTCGATCCGAAGTAGCCGAAGCCGGCGCCTCGGGTCAGCAGGTCCATGTCCACACCGGACTTCGCGCAGGCCGACGCGATCGGGACGCCGGTCACGAAGATGACCACGGCCGCCGCGAGGATCGCGAGGACCCCGGACGTGAACCCGTAGGACAGGACGATGCTGGCGCCGATGGCGAAGTCGGCGAGGTAGGCGATGCCGCCCAGGGCGGTGGTCGCGACCACGAAGGGTGACCAGCGGCGGAACGAGTGCGCGGCGAAGCGGAGGGAGTAGTCCTCGCGGTTCTCGTTGGCCGCGAGCGGGGCGTAGCGACGGCGTGGTGGAGCAGGGGATTCCTGCTGGCCGGACAGGGTGTCGGTCATACCTGCCTCCGAGTCGGTGGGGAACGGCTGGCGGAGCAGGCCGACGGTAGATCGCTCCTTTATCGATCAGGGTCCGCGCGGTAAACCCCGCGTTACGGCTTGTCGCCCTGCGGTTACCGGGTGATGGCGGCGATGGGGTGGCAGGAGTCACCGTTCAGTGGGTTTCGCCGCAGCTCGCGAGGCAATAACGTCGGCGGATAGCCGAAGTGACAGATGCCCCGACCGGGTGTGGAGGTTTGGCGATGACGCCGGAGATCGACGACGTTGACGTAGCGGACGCCGTTGTGCGGCTGCCCGGGATGCGGGTCGCCTACGACGGGCGCCCGTTCGACGAGTCCGCGCTGGCGGCGACCTGGACCGATCAGCTGCAGGCCTGGCTGAACGACGCCGACTCGGCGGGCATCCCCGAACCCAACGCGATGGTGCTGGCGACAGCGGACAGTGAGGGCCGTCCGTCCTCCCGCACGGTCCTGTGCAAGGGGCTCGACGAGCGCGGGGTGGTGTTCTACACGAACTACACCTCGAACAAGAGCCACGACCTGATCGCGACGCGCTACGCCTCGGTCACCTTCCCCTGGTACGGCCTGCACCGGCAGGTGTCGGTACGCGGCGAGGTCGAGAAGGTCGGTCCGAAGGAGACCGCCGAGTACTGGGCGCAGCGGCCGCGTGGTTCGCAGCTGGGCGCGTGGGCGTCGCCGCAGTCCCGCGTCGTCGACGGCCGCCGCGCGCTCGACAACGCCCTGCACGGCATCGAGCGCCGCTTCGCCGACGTCGAGAACATCCCCGCGCCGCCGCACTGGGGTGGCTGGCGGATCCGCCCCGACGTCGTCGAGTTCTGGCAGGGCCGTGCCGACCGCATGCACGACCGGCTCCGCTACGTCCGCACCGACGACGGCTGGCACGTCGAACGCGTCGCCCCCTGATCTTCGTTGTTCCGTGAAGGCCTCCTTCACAGCGCTCACCGCTGTGAAGGAGGCCTTCACAGCTTTTGCCCCGGGATGGAACCCCGCGCGAGGAAAATCACCTGCGCTCAGATAGTTAGCGCAGCTAACCTGGTCGGTTGTGAGTGGTGATACGGGGACGCTGCCGCCCCGAACCGGGGTCCGCAAGCTGCTCGGCCGCATCGTCGTCGACATCCGCCCGCTGAAGATCCCGGCCTTCCGCAGGCTGTGGTCGTCCACAGTGGTCACCGCGATCGGCACGCAGCTGACCGCCGTGGCGGTGCCGAAGCAGGTCTTCGATCTGACCGGTTCGTCCGGCTATGTCGGGCTCACCGGCGCCGTCGCGCTGGTGCCGCTGCTGGTGTTCGGGCTGTGGGGCGGTGCGGTCGCGGACGCCGTCGACCGGCGCAAGCTGCTCCTCGTCACCAACGCGGGTGTTGCCGTGACCTCGGCGCTCCTGTGGCTGCAAGCGTTCGCGGGCTTCGGCTCGGTGTGGCTCGTGCTCACCCTGCTCGCGATCAACCAGGCGTTCTTCGCGATCAACATGCCCACCCGCGGCGCCGTCATCGCCCGTCTCGTCCCGCCCGAACTGCTGCCCTCGGCGAACGCGCTGAGCGCCACGATGTCCACCTTCGGCGCGGTGTTCGGGCCGCTGCTGGCCGGTGCGCTGATCCCGGTCATCGGACTGTCCACTTTGTACCTGGTCGACGTCGTCGCGCTCACCATCACGCTGTTCGCGGTCTGGCGGCTCCCGTCGATTCCCCCGCTGGGCGACCAGAAACGGCGCGCGGGCGTCAGTGACGTCATCGACGGCTTCCGTTACCTCGCGACGCAGAAGGTGCTGCTCGCGTCGTTCGTGGTCGACATCATCGCGATGGTCGCCGGAATGCCCCGCGCCCTCATTCCCGAAATGGCCGAACGCACTTTCGGCGATCCGCCCGGCGGCGGTCCCGCGCTCGGCTGGCTGTACGCGGCGATCCCGGCGGGGGCGATGCTGATCGGCCTGTTCTCCGGCTGGCTGACGCGAGTGCGCCGGCAGGGTGTCGCGGTCGTCGTCGCGATCTGCGCGTGGGGCGCCGCGGTGGCCGCGTTCGGGATCGCGCATTCGCTGTGGCTCGGCGTCGTGTTCATGGCACTGGCCGGTGCCGCGGACATGGTCAGCGCGATCTACCGGATGGCGATCCTCCAGGTCGCGACGACCGACGAAATGCGCGGACGGCTCCAGGGCGTGTTCACGGTCGTGGTCGCGGGCGGGCCGCGCATCGCCGACGTCACCCACGGATGGGCGGCCGCCGGCTTCGGCACCGCCGTCGCCGCGTCGGGTGGTGGCCTGCTGGTGATCGTCCTGGTGCTGGCCTCGATGCTGCTGCTCCCGGCGTTCTGGCGGTATCGCGCGCCGACGGCTTGATCCGTTCAGCGTAGGTACAGTGTCTGGTATGCGAACTTTCCGCGCCCTTTCCGTGCTCACCGTGGTCTGCGGGCTCGCCGCCGTCACCGTCGCCTGTTCCTCACCCGCGCCTGCCCCGCATCGCCCGCCTTCCTCGGCGCCCGCCGCGTCGAAGGCCGCGGAACTCAAGGACCCGTGCACGCTGCTGTCCGCGGAGGAGGTAGGCAAGGCGATCTCCAAACAGGGCGTGACGACGAAGGCCGGGCAGGTCGAGAACGCGGCCAACGGCGGCAAATCGCGTGCCTGCCAGTATCTCGTCGAGGGCAAACCCGCCGGTGAGCTGAAGGTGACGCAGTACGCGAGCAAGGCCAAGCCGTCCGACATGATCGCGGGGATCAAGAAGGACAAGGTCGGCGCGCAGGACGTCAGCGGCTTCTCCGACGGGGCGGTCTACTACACCGAGGGCCAGAAGACCGCGTTCCTGGTCGCCGGGAAGGTTTCCAACGGCGTGCCGACGCTGATCGACTACGCGGGCCCGACGAAGATGACCGCCGACATGATGGCCCCGCTGGTGAAGACGGCGCTCGCGGCGAACTGAGCCGTAATAGGCGCTATCGGGCTTTCCGTTCGTAGCGGGACGAGGCAGACTGTGCCCGCATGACGAACGTGCGCACGGAAGCGAAGGCGGGCGAACCGGCGCTGCGACGGGTGATGGGCCCGAAGCTGCTGCTGTTCTTCGTCGCGGGGGACATCATCGGCACCGGCGTCTACGCGCTGACAGGACAGGTCGCGGGCCGGGTCGGCGGCGCGTTGTGGCTGCCGTTCCTGCTCGCGTTCGTCGTCGCGTTCATGACGGCGTTCAGCTATCTCGAGCTGGTCGGGAAATACCCGAAGGCCGCGGGCGCGGCGCTGTACACCCACCGTGCCTTCGGGATCCCGTTCCTGACGTTCATGGTCGCGTTCGCGGTCATGTGCTCGGGGATCACGTCGGCGTCGTCGGCGGCCGTCGCGTTCGGCGCGACATACCTTGCCGCGTTCGTGAAACTGCCGACGGTGCTGGTCGCGATCGTGTTCGTCGCCGGGCTCGCGGTGATCAACTTCCGTGGCGTCGGCGAGTCGGTCAAGGCCAACGTCGTGCTCACCTGCATCGAGATCTCCGGGCTGCTGATCGTCATCGGCGTCGGTGTGTGGGCGGTGCTGAACGGCGACGGCGAGCCCTCGCGGCTGGTGCAGATCGACACCGCGGACCGGACGTGGCTGGTCGCGATCACCTCGGCGACGTCGCTGGCCTTCTTCGCGATGGTCGGTTTCGAGGACTCGGTCAACATGGCCGAGGAATGTCACGACCCGGTGCGGATCTTCCCGAAGGCGATGCTGTGGGGCATGGTCGTCGCGGCCACGATCTACGTGCTCGTCTCGATCACGTCGTCGCTGCTCGTCCCGGCAGGTGATCTGGCCGCGGCGAAGAGCGACGCCCTGCTGAAGGTGCTCGACGTCGGCGCCCCCGGCTTCCCGCGCGAGGTCTTCTCCGCGATCGGCCTGTTCGCCGTCATCAACTCGGCGCTGATCAACATGCTGATGGCGAGCCGGCTCCTGTACGGCATGGCGAACGAGGGCATCATCCCGCGCCGGTTCGGCCGGGTGCATCCCCGCCGCCGGACGCCGTGGGTGGCGATCGTCTTCACCAGCCTGATCGCGATCGGCTTGGTGTCCACTGTGGACATCAGCGTGCTCGGCGGCACGACGGCGTTGCTGCTGCTGGCGGTGTTCGCCATCGTCAACGTCGCCGTGCTGGTGCTGCGCCGCGATCGTGTGCCGCATCGCCATTTCCGGGCGCCGACGGTAATTCCGGCGCTGGCGGCGGTGTTCTGCGTGTACCTGGCGAGTCCGTTGTCCGGACGCCCCGCGCGTGACTACGTCGTCGCCGGGATCCTGCTGGCCGTCGGCCTGCTGCTGTGGGCGGTGAACTGGGCGCTGATGCGGCGCAATCGCGCGACGGTTGCGTGACGCAGCTGATCTTGGCAGGGTCGGCGTCGTGGAGCTGACCGAGGTATTCGAGTGGCGGGGGCGCCGGGTTCGCTGGGGGCGGGCGGGTTCCGGTCCGGATGTCGTTTTCTGCCATGGGACGCCGTGGTCCTCGCGGCTGTGGCGCCCCTACGCCGAGGCGCTGGCCGAGGAGTTCACCGTGCACCTGTGGGACATGCCCGGCTACGGGAGTTCCTCCAAGGACGCGGAACACCGGGTGTCCCTGGATGTCCAAAGTGAACTCTTCGCGGATCTGCTGGAACACTGGGGATTGCGGTCGCCGCACGTGGTGGCGCACGACTACGGCGGCGCGGTGTCGCTGCGGGCGCATCTGCTGCACGGCCGCGCTTACGCGTCACTGGCCCTGGTCGACGTCGTCGCGCTCGCGCCGTGGGGCTCGGACTTCTTCCGGCTGGTCAGGGAGAACGCCGACGTCTTCGCCGCGGTTCCGGAAGCCATGCACGAAGGGTTGTTGCGGGCCTACATCTCCGGTGCGAGCGATCGCGGCCTGACGCCCGAGCACCTCGAAATGCTGGTCGAGCCCTGGCGCGGTGATGAGGGACAAGCCGCCTTCTACCGCCAGATCGCGCAGGCCGATCAGGCTTACACTGACGAGGTCGAAGGTCTGTATCCGAAGGTGGATCTGCCGGTTCTTGTTGTCTGGGGCGAAAACGACACGTGGATTCCGGTGGATCGCGCGCACCGGCTGGCTTCGTTGATCCCGGACGCGCGCCTTCGCCTGATCGGCGACGCCGGTCACCTCATCCAGCTCGACCAGCCGGTCGCCCTGGCCTCGACGCTGCACCAGTGGCTGACGTCCCGCTGAACCGCCGGTCCGTGAAGGCCTCCTTCACAGCGTCCAGCGCTGTGAAGG